>NZ_JACAPY010000028.1:149542-157089 GCF_013385455.1 Pseudomonas sp. G1002 | reverse complement strand
GCTTGCACACTGGATTTGCAGTGTTTGTAAATTAATCTGACTTCCCTTGCCTCTGCCGAGCGTTCCATGCCCGACTTGCTCGACCGTTACCCGCTGACCGCGGGCACTTATCACGAACTGCTGGACGACAGCGGCGCGGTTCGCGCCCATTGGCAGCGGCTGCTCGATCACTTGCAACGCAGCACCCCGGCGCAACTGGCCCAGCGCCAAGCCTTGCTGACTCGGCAGATCCAGGAAAACGGCGTGACCTACAACGTCTACGCCGACCCCAAGGGCGCCGATCGCCCCTGGGAGCTGGACCTGCTGCCCCACGTGCTGGCCGCCGATGAATGGAAGCAACTTGCCGCCGGCATCGCCCAGCGTGCGCGCCTGCTGAATGCAGTACTGGCCGACCTCTACGGCCCGCAACGCCTGATCGCCGAAGGCTTGCTGCCGGCAGAACTGGTGTTCGGCCATAACAATTTCCTGTGGCCGTGCCAGGGCATCCAGCCGCCCGACGGCGCGTTCCTGCACCTGTACGCCGTGGACCTGGCGCGTACGCCGGATGGCCGCTGGTGGGTCACCGCCGACCGGACCCAGGCCCCGTCCGGCGCCGGTTATGCTTTGGAAAACCGCACCATCGTGTCCCGCGCCTTCCCGGACCTGTACCGCGACTTGCAGGTGCAGCACCTCACCGGGTTCTTCCGCACCCTGCAGGAAACCCTGGCCCGCCAGGCGCCGAGCGACGACCAGCCACCGCTGATCGTGCTGCTGACCCCGGGCCGTTTCAACGAAAGCTATTTCGAGCATCTGTACCTCGCCCGCCAGCTTGGCTACCCGCTGGTGGAAGGCGGCGACCTGACCGTGCGCGACGCCACGGTGTACCTCAAGACCCTCAGCGGCCTGCGCCGGGTGCACGCGATCATGCGCCGCCTGGACGACGATTTCTGCGACCCGCTGGAACTGCGCACCGACTCGGCCCTCGGCGTGCCCGGCCTGCTGGATGCCGTGCGCCAGGGCAATGTGCTGGTGGCCAACGCCCTGGGCAGTGGCGTGCTGGAATCCCCTGGCCTGTTGGGATTTCTGCCGAAGATCAATCAATTCCTGTTTGGCGAAGAGCTGATCCTGCCGTCCATCGCCACCTGGTGGTGCGGTGAGCCGCCGGTGCTGGCCGAAGCCCTGGAGAAACTGCCGGAGCTGCTGATCAAGCCGGCGTTTCCGTCGCAAAGCTTTACCCCGGTATTTGGCCGCGACTTGAACGACGAACAACGCGTAGCCCTGGCTGAACGCATGCGCGCGCGGCCTTACGCCTATGTCGCCCAGGAACTTGCGCAGTTGTCCCAGGCGCCGGTCTGGCACACCGTTGACGATCACCTTCAGCACCGCGCCATCGGCATGCGTGTGTACGCCGTAGCCAGCGCCGACGGTTATCGGGTACTGCCCGGTGGCCTGACCCGTGTGGCCGCCGATGCCGATGCCGAAGTGGTGTCGATGCAGCGCGGCGGTGCGAGCAAGGACACCTGGGTGCTCGGCGAACGCGCCCATGGCACCGAGCAATGGCGCGCCCAGCGGGCCATCGGCGCCCATGACCTGGTGCGGCGCGATCCGTACCTGCCGTCGCGGGTGGTGGAAAACCTGTTCTGGTTTGGCCGCTATTGCGAGCGCTGTGATGACAGTGCGCGCTGGCTGCGGATCGTCCTCGCCCGCTATGTCGACGGAGACGACCCGCTGGCGCTGCAGGCGGCGGTTGAACTGGGTGAGAACCTGCGACTGTTGCCGGAGGAGGGCGAGTTGCCTGAGCGGCTTCAGGCGGCGTTGCTCGGTGACGACTGGCCGTCGAGCCTGCGGGCCAACTTGCAGCGCTTGCAGTGGGCGGCGTCCCAGGTGCGCGGCAAGCTGTCCCGGGAAAACTGGCAGGCGCTGGTGGAGTTGCAGCGCGAAGCCCTGGAACTGGAAAGCGAAGAGCCGGACTTCGGCGAACTGCTGGATTTCCTCAACCGCCTGGTGATGTCCCTGGCCGCGCTGTCGGGCTTTGCCCTTGACGACATGACCCGCGACGAGGGCTGGCGCTTCCTGATGATGGGCCGGCGCATCGAGCGCCTGCAGTTTCTCAGCAGCAGCCTGGCGGCGTTCCTGCGCGGCGTGGCGGTGTTCGATCAGGCCGGGCTGGAGTGGTTGCTGGAGCTGGGCAACAGCAGCATCACCTATCGTTCGCGCTACCTCGCGGTACCGCAGCTGATTCCGGTGCTGGACCTGTTGCTGCTGGATGAGCAAAACCCCCACGCAGTGCTGTTCCAGCTGAAACTGGTGAGCCGCACCTTGCGCCGCTTGAATGACGATTTCGGCGTGCCCCGGGAAACCGGGCTGGCGCCGTTGGTGGAGCGCCTGGCGCGCTTTGACCTGGGCTGCCTGGAGAACCCGCTGTTCGGCGAGTCCAGTGTGCGTGCCGCGCTGGATGGCCTGGCCGACCTGCTGCAAGCGGTGGCCGATGAAAGTGGGCAAGTCTCCGACCGCCTGGCCTTGCGCCATTTTGCCCATGTGGACGATGTCAGCCAGCAAACGGTGTCTGTGTGATGAGTGCCCGCTACCAGATTTTCCACGATACCCATTATCACTACGACAGCCCGGTGTCCCTGGCCCAGCAGCTGGCGCACCTGTGGCCGCGGCCTTGCGCCTGGCAGCGCTGCAGCTCGCAGCAACTGGAGATCAGCCCCGAGCCGACCTCGCGCCGGGATGAACTGGATGTGTTCGGCAACCCGATCACCCGGCTGGCATTCGAGCGGCCCCATGATGAACTGCTGGTGAACGCCGGGCTGACAGTGGAGGTGTTGGCGCGGCCGCTGCTGGATTTCAGCCTGTCGCCGGCCTGGGACCAGACCCGCAACGGCCTGACCTACAGCAGCCAGCCGCTGTCGGCCGAAGTGATCGAGGCGTGCCGCTATCGGTTCGAATCGCCCTATGTGCATTTGAAGAAAAGCTTCGTCGAGTTCTCCGAAGACTGTTTCCCGGCTGGTCGTCCGTTGCTGTTGGGTGTGCAGGCGCTGATGCAGAAGATCTTCAGCGAATTTACTTTCGATGCCGAAGCCACCCAGGTCGCCACGCCGTTGGTGGAAGTGCTGGAGCGCCGGCGCGGCGTGTGCCAGGACTTCGCCCACCTGATGCTCGCGTGCCTGCGTTCCCGGGGCCTGGCGGCGCGGTATATCAGCGGTTACCTGCTGACCCAGCCACCGCCCGGCCAACCACGGTTGATCGGCGCGGATGCGTCCCACGCGTGGGTGTCGGTGTTTTGCCCGGTGTCGGGTTGGGTGGATTTTGACCCGACCAACAATGTGCAGCCGGCACTGGAACACATCACCCTGGCCTGGGGCCGGGACTTTTCCGATGTTTCGCCGTTGCGGGGGGTGATTCTGGGGGGAGGGAGCCATGACCCGGAAGTGCGGGTGACGGTGATGCCGCTGGAGTAATGCACATATCTCAAATCGGGACGCGGAGCGCCCCAGGATGCATTCCCACGCGGAGCGTGGGAACGATCACCTATTCAGCGTCTTTCGGTGCTTCGGTTTCGTCTGTAGCCACTGTACCTTCAGCATCCGGGTTCAGTGCACCGGCTTCTTCGTCGGCTGCAATTTTCTTGCGCTGCAGCTTTTCCTCTTTCTTCTGCTCTTTGGCCAAGTCTCTCTGACGTTTGGCGAAGGAGTAATTAGGTTTTGCCATGGGCGATCCTCTGGGGTCGAAGGTGAGGTTGAGCGGCGCGTATTCTGCCTTTAATCGCGTCCCAAGGGTTAATCGGGTTTTTGGTCCACCCATTTGGGCAGGACCAGCGGTTGCCAGGCATCCAGTACGTCAAGCAGCTCAGCCGGCGATTCGCTCATTTGCAGCATGGCACGATGCGGTGCCCGGACGAAGCCTTCGCCGACGATATGATCAAGAAAATCGGTCAACTTGCGGTAAAAACCGTTCACTTCGAGCAAACCCAGCGGTTTGCCGTGGTAGCCGAGCTGGCCCCAGGTCCAGACTTCGAACAGTTCTTCCAGGGTGCCCAGGCCGCCCGGCAGCGCAATAAAGGCGTCGCTCAGTTCGGCCATGCGCGCCTTGCGGGCGTGCATGCCGTCGACCACCTCCAGGCGGGTCAGGCCTTTGTGGCCGATTTCGAGGTTTTTCAGACTTTCGGGAATAATTCCGATCACCTCGCCGCCGGCTTCCAGCGCCGCATCGGCGACGATACCCATCAGGCCCACGGCGCCGCCGCCGTACACCAGGGTCAGCTTGCGCTCGGCCAGCGCGCGCCCGAGGGCCACGGCTGCTTCACGGTAGGCCGGGTTGGTGCCGCTGCTGGCACCGCAAAACACACAGACAGACTTCAAGGACATACCTGACTCCACTCAGTTGTGGCTAAAGAGTAAAGGCTGGCTTGCGTCTCTCAAAGGATTAAACCTCGCGTTGAGGTGTTTCGCAGGTGCCGCTGGCACCACAGGCATAGGCGGCAAGCAGGCTGCGGAACAGGCTATTGAGGTGCATGGCTGGAACTCCGGAAGGGTGATGGACCGATCATAGGCCGGCACCCGCACTTTGGCCGGTAGATTGTGTCGATGAGTCTGATAGCCTAAAGTTGTATACAATCTGTTGATACAGATCATATGAAGTCATGCCTGACTCAGGCACCCTTGTCGCAATATGCGTTTTTTAAACCCTGCCCTGGAGATTCACATGTTTGCCAAACTCGTTGCTGTTTCCCTGCTGACTCTGGCTAGCGGCCAGTTGCTTGCTGCAGAGTGCAAGGTCACTGTCGACTCCACTGACCAGATGTCCTTCAACACCAAGGCCATCGAAATCGACAAGAGCTGCAAGACGTTCACCGTTGAGTTGACCCACTCCGGCAGCTTGCCGAAAAACGTCATGGGCCATAACTGGGTGCTGAGTTCCGCCGCCGACATGCCTGGCATCGCCAGCGACGGCATGGCCGCCGGTATCGACAAGAACTACCTGAAAGACGGCGACACCCGCATCATCGCCCACACCAAGATCATCGGTGCCGGCGAGAAAGACTCCGTGACCTTCGATGTGTCGAAGCTGGCGGCAGGCACTGACTACGCGTTCTTCTGCTCGTTCCCAGGCCACATCTCGATGATGAAAGGCACTGTGACCCTGAAGTAAGCAATCTTCAGGCAAAAAAAAGCGCCCTTCGGGGCGCTTTTTTTGCCTGTAGGCAGGCTGCTCTTGTGGCGAGGGAGCTTGCTCCCGCTGGGCTGCGGAGCAGCCCCAATAAGCTCACCGCGTAGCATCAGAAAAAGCAGTAAGCAGGTTTCAGGGGCCGCTTCGCGCCCCAGCGGGAGCAAGCTCCCTCGCCACAGCAAGCCTTTTTGCCAGAATGAGCTGCTACGTCAGATCAGGGTGCAAACGGCATCACTCGCTTGTGCTCGGTCTTGCGATAGGTGTCGCAGATGATCTTGAAGGCTTCCTCGCGCACCGGCTCGCCGTGCAGGAACGCGTCGATCTCGGCATAGGTCACGCCATGGGACGCTTCGTCCGGCTTGCCCGGCGACAGGTCTTCCAGGTCGGCCGTCGGGATCTTCTCTACCAGCGATTCCGGAGCACCAAAGTGCCGGGCAATCGCGCGCACCTGGTTCTTCACCAGCCCGCTCAGCGGTGCCAGGTCGCAGGCGCCGTCACCGAACTTGGTGAAAAAGCCCATCACGGCTTCCGCCGCATGGTCGGTACCGATCACCAAACCACCGGCCGCGCCGGCGATGGTGTACTGCGCCACCATGCGCATGCGCGCCTTGGTGTTGCCCAGCACGAAGTCCCGGGAGACTGCGGCCTTGCCTTCAAACGCCGCCACTTCATTGGCCAGGGATTTCACCGCCGGGCCGATGTTCACTGTGTGGCGTTCGTCGGGTTCGATAAAGTCCACGGACGCCTGGGCGTCGTGTTCGTCGAACTGGGTTTCGTAGGGCAGGCGCACCGCGATAAAGCGGTACGCATCGTCACCCTTGGCAGCCCGCAACTCTTGCATTGCACGCTGGGCCAGCAGGCCGGCGGTCAGGGAGTCGACGCCGCCGCTGATGCCCAGCACCAACGTCTTGAGGCCTGAATTGAGCAGGCAATCCTGGATAAAGGTAACGCGCCGGGCGACCTCCGCCTCAAGGGCGGCCTGGTCCTTGAACGGTGGTTGGACCTTGAGCTGTTCAGCAATCTCGCGCTGTACGGCTTGCATGATTCACTCCTTGCTGGGTAGGGCAGGTACTTTGAAAACGTGGCGCAAATAGGCGACAAAGTTCGGATCGGTGCAGTGGGTCTTGCCCGCTTCATCGGAAATCTTCGCGACGGGCTGGCCATTACAGGCAGTCATTTTAAGCACGATGCTCATCGGTTCCACACCTGGAATATCACAGGTCAGGTTGGTGCCGATGCCGAAGCTCACATTGATCCGACCACGCAGCGCGCGGAAAATCTCCAGCGCCTTGGGCAGCGACAGGCTGTCAGAGAACACCAGGGTCTTGCTCATGGGCTCGATCCCCAGCTTGTGATAGTGGGCGATCGCCTTTTCGGCCCATTGCACCGGGTCACCGGAGTCGTGGCGCAGGCCGTCGAAGAGCTTGGCGAAGTACAGGTCGAAATCGCTGAGAAACGCATCGGTGGTGATGCAATCGGTCAGGGCGATGCCCAGCAGGCCACGGTACTCGCGCACCCAGCAGTCGAGGGCGGCGATCTGGCTGTCGATCAGGCGCGGGCCGAGTTGCTGGTGGGCCATGATCCATTCGTGGGCCATGGTGCCCAGCGGCTTCATGTTCAGCTCGCGGGCCAGGTGCACGTTGCTGGTGCCGACAAAACGCCCGGGGAAGTCGTGCTTGAGCACGTTCACCACTTCTTCCTGCACGCGGTAGGAGAAGCGTCGACGCGTGCCGAAATCCGCGACCTGCAGTTCGGACAGTTCTTCGACGCTGGCGTTGGCCGTCAGCCAGTCGAACTTGCGATACAGCTGCTCGCGGGCCTGTTCGAGGATCACGCTCTGGTAGCGATAGCGGTTACGCACTTCGCTGACGATGGCCAGCATCGGCACTTCAAACAGGATCACGTGCAGCCATGGCCCGCGCAGGCGGATAAACAGCTCACCGTTTTCGATACCGGTGTGCACGTAGCGCAGGTTGAAGCGAAACAGCCCGAGGAAACGCAGGAAATCTGGCTTCATGAAGCTGATGCGTTCCAGGAAGCCCAGTTGGTCGGGGCTCAGGCTCAGCTCGGCGAGGCGCTCGATCTGGTAGCGGATCTCCGCCAGGTACGGGCGCAGGTCTTCACTGTTGCGGCAACGAAACTCCCATTCAACTTCCACGTTCGGGTAGTTGTGCAGCACCGCCTGCATCATGGTCAGCTTGTAGAAGTCGGTGTCGAGCAGGTTCTGCACGATGCGATCGGCAAACACACTCTCGCTCATAACGGGAATCTCCAGACGGGTCGGCGATGGGCGCCGACCTTTACGCACAATTAAGGAATGGCGCTAGTGGCGCATAGACCTGTGCTGTTTTGCCAGTGATTTTTTTGGGGATGACTACTGGCGCCATCGCAGGCAA
>NZ_JACAPY010000028.1:0-149509 GCF_013385455.1 Pseudomonas sp. G1002 | reverse complement strand
GCAGGCAAAAAAGGTCAATCAGACTCAACCTGCTCCATCATCCACTTCACAAAATCCCGCACCTTGGGCACTTCAGCCGAGTGCTCGGGGTAGGCCAGGTAATAGGCATCCTGGCTCGGCATCGCATGCTGCCAGGGGATCACCAGCTTGCCTTCTGCTAGCTCTTCTTCCACCAGAAACCTGGGCAGCAGCGCCACACCGCAGCCAACCTGTGCGGCGCGAATGCACATATAAAAGGTCTCGAAGCGCGGCCCATGGTAGCTGTGCTCGGTGTGATGACCCTGGGCGGCGAACCAGTCATGCCAGCCTTGCGGGCGCGAGGCGTTTTGCAGCAACACCAGTTCGCTCAGTTGCGTGGGGTCGGTAAATGCTTGGGCGGGCAGGCTGTCGGGTGAGCACACGGGCACCAGTTCTTCGCTGAACAGCTTGAGGCTCTCGGTGCCGGGCCGTGAGCCCTGGCCAAAGTAGAAGGCCAGGTCGGCCTTGCCTTGCAGCAGCTCGTCGGGCTCCTGTTCGTTGCACAGGTCCAGGTGAATCTGCGGATGGCGCAGTCGCCAGCCCTTGAGGCGCGGCACCAGCCAGCGGGCGCCGAAGGTGTAGGGCGTGGACACCCGCAGCACTTCAGTCTCGCCGCCGTAGGAGCGCAGGTAATGGGTGGACATCTCCACCTGGGTGAGGATCTTGCGCACTTCCACCAGGTACAGATCGCCCGCCGGGGTCATCTGCAAGCGGCGGCGCACCCGGCGAAACAGCAGGTGCTGCAACAGTTCTTCCAGCTGCGCGACCTGTTTGCTGACAGCGCTCTGGGTGAGGTTCAGCTCTTCGGCGGCGCGGGTAAAACTCAGGTGGCGGGTGACCGCTTCGAAGCACTGCAGGGCGGTGATCGAGGGCAAATGTCTTTTATTCAGCACGGCACGCCTCTTTTTGTTCTTAGCATGAATAAACGGAATGATATCTCGCCTAATCGTCGTTTGTTGGCAAGTCTTGGGCCAGCTACAAATAAGGTCTGGATCGCCGCGACCGCTGGCGGCGCAAATTTCTGTTTGTAGATTGAAGGAGTGACCCATGGTTGCCGCATTGCTTGATCGTCTGGGGGTAAACCCGGCGCTGTACCAGTCGGGTAAACAACCCGTGCATTCGCCCATTGATGGCAGCCGGATTGCCAGTGTGCACTGGGAAGGCGCCGCCGAGGTGGAGCAGCAGGTCAGTCGCGCCGAGCATGCATTCGAGGCCTGGCGCAAGGTGCCGGCCCCCCGTCGTGGTGAGCTGGTGCGCCAGTTCGGCGACGTGTTGCGCGAGTACAAGGCCGACCTCGGCGAGCTGGTGTCGTGGGAAGCCGGCAAGATCACCCAGGAAGGTTTGGGTGAAGTGCAGGAAATGATCGACATCTGCGACTTCGCCGTCGGCCTGTCGCGCCAGTTGTACGGCTTGACCATCGCCTCCGAGCGTCCGGGCCACCACATGCGTGAAACCTGGCACCCGCTGGGCGTGGTTGGCGTGATCAGCGCCTTCAACTTCCCGGTCGCCGTATGGGCGTGGAACACCGCGCTGGCGCTGGTGTGCGGCAACGCAGTGATCTGGAAACCGTCGGAAAAAACCCCGCTTACCGCCCTGGCCTGCCAGGCACTGTTCGAGCGCGTACTGAAGAACTTTAGCGATGCGCCGCCGTACCTCAGCCAGGTGATCATCGGTGGCCGCGATGCCGGCGCCGCACTGGTGGATGACCCGCGTGTTGCACTGATCAGCGCCACCGGCAGCACCCGCATGGGCCGCGAAGTAGCGCCGAAAGTCGCTGCACGTTTTGCCCGCAGCATTCTCGAACTGGGCGGCAACAACGCGATGATCCTCGGCCCAAGCGCCGACCTGGACATGGCCGTGCGCGCGATTCTGTTCAGCGCCGTCGGTACCGCCGGCCAGCGCTGCACCAGCCTGCGTCGGCTGATCGCCCATGAGTCGGTAAAAGAGGAAATCGTCACCCGCCTCAAGGCTGCGTATTCCAAAGTGCGCATCGGCCATCCGCTGGAAGGCAACCTGATCGGCCCGCTGATCGACAAGCACAGCTTCGAAAACATGCAGGACGCCCTGGAGCAGGCCTTGAGCGAAGGCGGCCGGGTGTTTGGCGGCAAGCGCCAGTTGGAAGACACGTTCCCCAACGCTTACTACGTGTCGCCGGCCATCGTGGAAATGCCGGAGCAAAGTGATGTGGTGTGCACCGAGACGTTCGCGCCGATTCTGTATGTGGTCGGCTATACCGATTTCGCTGAAGCGCTGCGCCTGAACAATGCGGTGCCACAAGGCCTGTCTTCGTGCATCTTTACCACTGACGTGCGCGAGGCCGAGCAGTTCATGTCGGCGGTAGGCAGTGACTGCGGGATCGCCAACGTCAACATCGGCCCGAGCGGCGCGGAGATTGGTGGCGCGTTTGGCGGTGAGAAAGAGACCGGTGGTGGGCGTGAGTCGGGCTCGGATGCATGGCGCGGGTACATGCGTCGCCAGACCAATACCGTGAACTACTCGCTGGAACTGCCGCTGGCCCAGGGTATTACCTTCGACTGATACCTCAAGTCGGAGTGAGGTCAATGTGGGAGCGGGCTTGCTCGCGAAAGCGGTGTGTCAGTCAACGAATGCTTATCTGATCCACCGCTTTCGCGAGCAAGCCCGCTCCCACATTTGACCGTATTTACAATTCGGAAAAGTGGTTTGTTAGGTCTCATCGGAGTCTGGCAATGGCATTACGCGAAGCATGTTTGTGGGAACAACTCACTCCTGGCCGGCCGGATCGTGCCGCGCTCAAGGGCGAGGTAAAAGTGGATGTGTGCGTGATCGGCGCCGGCATCACCGGTTTGTCGGCAGCCATACACTTGCTGGAACAAGGAAAAAGTGTCGCCGTACTCGAGGCCCATCGCACCGGCCACGGTGGTTCGGGGCGCAACGTAGGGCTGGTCAATGCAGGGATGTGGATTCCCCCGGACGAGATCGAAGCCGGTTTTGGTACCGCGGTGGGCAGCCAGCTCAACCGCATGCTCGGCGCGGCACCGTCCCTGGTGTTCAGCCTGATCGACAAATACAACATCGACTGCCAACTGCGTCGCGAGGGCACCTTGCACATGGCGCACAACGCCCGTGGCGAGGCGGATTTGCGCAGTCGTGAGGAACAATGGAAGCGTCGCGGTGCACCGGTGGAGCTGTTGACCGGCGCTGCATGCGAACAAGCCACCGGTACCAAAAAGATTGCTGCCGCCTTGCTCGACCGGCGGGCCGGCACCTTGAACCCGATGGCCTACACCAGTGGTTTGGCCAATGCCGCCGTCGGGCTCGGCGGACAGTTGTTCGATCACTCCCCAGTCACCCAACTGGAACGCCAGGGCCAGCACTGGTCAGTGCAGACTGCCCAAGGCTCGGTGCAGGCCGAACAGGTGGTGATCGCTTCGAACGCCTACACCGAAGGCGAGTGGACCGAGCTGCGCCGCAACTTTTTCCCCGGTTATTACTATCAGGTGGCGTCGGCCCCTCTGACCGACGCCGCCGCCCAACAAATCCTGCCCGGCGGCCAAGGCTCCTGGGACACTCGCCAGGTACTCAGCAGCATCCGCCGCGACGCCGAAGGCCGCCTGCTGCTCGGCAGCCTGGGCAACGGCAACCAGAAACCTGCGTGGTTCCTCAAGGCCTGGGCCGATCGGGTGCAACAGCACTACTTCCCGTACCTCAAGCCGGTGCAGTGGGAGTGCACCTGGACCGGCTGCATCGCATTCACCCCGGACCACTTGATGCGCCTGTTCGAACCGGCGCCCGGGTTGGTGGCGGTCACCGGTTACAACGGGCGCGGGGTGACGACCGGCAGTGTCGTGGGCAAAGCCTTCGCGGATTATCTGTGTCACCAGGATCCACAGGCACTGCCGATCCCCTTTGCGCCGATGCAGCCGTTGGCCGGTGTGGGCCTGCGCAGCTGTTTGTACGAGGCGGGATTCTCGCTGTATCACGCGGGCCAATGCCTGCGGATCGTGATCTGATCAACGAAATACCCCTCAGAAGCCTGCATTTTCTTAGCCGGCTACTAATCTGTATTGGTGCGAGTCGTAGCAGTAACGCACTGTAAATGTGCACTTCCGTTACGCACGCTGTTACATGTTTAAGGGTGGCCGTTTAGTGGCCGGGTTGCAGTGCTTGATTGGTCGGGTTGCACTTTATAGGTCCAATGGTTGCACCCGGTTGAGATAGACGGTTGCACGTCCAATCAAAAGGCGCCCAAAAACCTGCAATAACAATGACACCGTGTCTTTTTGAATAATAAAAACGTAATGGCACGACGCTTGCTCTGGGCTTTCTCCGAAAGTTTTTGAAGTGAAGCTGCAGTGCCAATTCAACAAAAACCTCGGAGCACCACTCATGTCCCAGACGTTTTACAAGAAAGGTTTTCTAGCCCTCGCCGTTGCTGCGGCGCTGGGTGTTTCTGCGTTTGCTCAAGCTGATGTGAAGATTGGCGTAGCGGGGCCGATGACCGGCGCCAACGCGGCATTTGGTGAGCAGTACATGAAAGGTGCCCAGGCGGCAGCCGATGTCATCAACAAGGCCGGCGGCATCAACGGCGAGCAGATCAAGCTGGTGGCCGGCGATGACGCCTGCGAACCCAAGCAGGCCGTGGCCGTGGCCAACCGCCTGGTTGACCAGGACAAAGTGATTGGCGTGGTCGGGCACTTCTGCTCGTCGAACACTATCCCGGCCTCCGAGGTGTATGCCGATGCGGGCGTGATCATGATCACCCCGGGCTCCACCAACCCGCAGGTTACCGAGCGTGGCCTGTCGGCCGTGTTCCGCATGTGTGGTCGTGACGATCAGCAAGGCATCGTGGCCGGCGACTACATCGTCGACGTGCTCAAGGGCAAGAAAGTTGCCGTTATCAACGACAAGGACACCTACGGCAAAGGCCTGGCCGACGCCACTGCGGCGCAGTTGACCAAGCGCGGTGTGAAGCCGGTGCTGGAAGAAGGCCTGACCCGTGGCGAGAAAGATTTCAGCGCCTTGGTCACCAAGATCCGCTCCACCGGTGCTGACGTCGTGTACTTCGGCGGCCTGCACCCGGAAGCCGGCCCACTGGTTCGGCAGATTCGTGAAGCCGGCCTGAAAGACGTCAAGTTCATGTCCGATGACGGCGTGGTGACCGACGAACTGGTGGCCACCGCCGGTGGTGCACAGTATGTGGATGGCGTGTACATGACCTTCGGCGCCGACCCACGCCTGCTGCCAGACAGCAAGACCGTGGTGGAAGAGTTCCGCAAAAATGGCACCGAGCCTGAAGGCTACACCCTGTACGCCTACGCCTCGATCCAGGCCCTGGCCGCCGGTTTCAATGGCGCCAAGTCCGACAAGGGCGAAGACGCAGCCAAATGGCTGAAATCCCACCCGGTCAAAACCGTCATGGGCGAGAAGAACTGGGACGCCAAGGGCGACCTGAAAATCTCCGACTATGTGGTTTACCAGTGGGACAAGGACGGCAAGTATCACCAGCTGGAAAAGCAGAAGTAATAGTTAGCGCGATGGGTTAGACGCCACTTGACCCTGTGGGAACCGGGCTTTTGTGGGAGCTGGCTTGCCTGCGATAGCGTCACCTCGGGTTGACTGACATTCCGAGGTGTCGCTATCGCGGGCAAGCCCGGCGCCCACACACGCCAGCTCCCACACGGGGACTTGGTTGCCAGCCCCTTTTGTGTCTGTCTTTTCCTCCTAGAAGATCCGCACACCCACAGGTGTGCAGGCTCTCACTGCGTGAGATTGCGTTATGGATGGTATTTTCCTGCAGCAACTGGTCAATGGGCTGACCCTCGGGTCGGTCTATGGCTTGATCGCCATCGGCTACACAATGGTCTATGGCATCATTGGCATGATCAACTTCGCCCATGGCGAGGTTTACATGATTTCCGCTTACCTCGCGGCGATCAGTCTGGCACTGCTGGCTTACTTCGGCATCGAATCCTTCCCGCTGCTCATCCTTGGCACCCTGATCTTCACCGTCGTCGTCACCGGCGTCTACGGCTGGGTCATCGAGCGTGTCGCCTACAAACCGCTGCGCAACTCCACCCGACTGGCACCGCTGATCAGCGCCATCGGTATTTCGCTGATCCTGCAGAACTACGCGCAGATCGCCCAGGGCGCCAAGCAACAAGGCATCCCGACGCTGCTGGCCGGCGCCTGGAGAGTCGATATCGGCACCGGCTTCGTGCAATTGACCTACACCAAGGTGTTCATCCTGGTGGCCGCGTTCGTCGGCATGGGCCTGCTGACCTACATCATCAAGTACACCAAGCTCGGCCGCATGTGCCGCGCTACCCAGCAAGACCGCAAGATGGCGTCGATCCTCGGTATCAACACCGACCGGGTCATCTCCTACGTATTCGTGATTGGTGCCGCCATGGCCGCGCTGGCCGGTGTGCTGATCACCCTGAACTACGGCACGTTCGACTTCTATGCCGGCTTCATCATCGGCATCAAGGCATTTACCGCAGCGGTACTCGGCGGCATCGGCTCCCTGCCTGGGGCCATGCTGGGCGGGATCATCCTGGGTATTTCCGAGTCGCTGTTCTCGGGGTTGATCAACTCTGACTACAAAGACGTGTTCAGTTTCTCCCTGCTGGTGGTGATCCTGATTTTCCGTCCCCAGGGCCTGCTCGGTCGCCCACTCGTGGCGAAGGTATAACTATGTCTGCTGCCTACTCTATCGATATCAAGAAAAGTGTCGTCGATGCGGTACTCGCCGGGCTGATTTCGCTGATCGTGTTCGGTCCGATCGTCGGCGTGGTCCTCGACGGCTACAGCTTCAACCTGCAACCGGCGCGTGTCGGCATCCTGGTGGCCATCGTGATGGTCGGCCGGTTCGCCATGAGCCTGTTCCTGCAAACCCCAAGGGGCCTGCGGATTCTGCAAGGGTTTGAAAGCACCGGCTCCGGTGTGCATGTGCTCAAGCCGGACTACAAGTCGCGCCTGCGCTGGATCATCCCGGCGTTGATCGTGATTGCCATCGTGTTCCCGTTCTTCGCCAACAAATACCTGCTGACCGTGGTGATCCTCGGGTTGATCTACGTGTTGCTGGGCCTTGGCCTGAACATCGTGGTCGGCCTGGCCGGGCTGCTCGACCTGGGTTACGTGGCGTTCTACGCCATCGGCGCCTATGGCCTGGCGCTGGGTTACCAGTACCTCGGCCTGGGCTTCTGGTCGGTGCTGCCGCTGGCGGCGATTTGTGCGGCGCTGGCGGGGTGCATACTCGGGTTTCCGGTGCTGCGAATGCACGGCGATTACCTGGCGATCGTGACCCTGGGCTTCGGTGAAATCATCCGCCTGGTGCTGAATAACTGGCTGTCGTTTACCGGTGGCCCGAACGGCATGCCGGTGCCGTCGCCAACGTTTTTCGGCCTGGAGTTCGTGCGCAAGGCGAAGGATGGCGGGGTGCCGTTCCACGAGTTCTTCGGCATCGACTACAACCCCAACATCAAATTCCTGTTCATCTACATCGTGCTGTTCCTGGTGGTGCTGCTGGTGCTGTACATCAAGCACCGCCTGACCCGCATGCCGGTGGGGCGCGCGTGGGAAGCCTTGCGCGAAGACGAAATCGCCTGCCGTTCCATGGGCCTCAACCACGTGCTGGTGAAGCTCTCGGCGTTCACCATCGGCGCGTCCACTGCCGGTCTGGCCGGGGTGTTTTTCGCCAGCTACCAGGGCTTCGTCAACCCGTCGTCGTTCACCTTCTTCGAGTCGGCGCTGATCCTCGCCATCGTGGTATTGGGCGGCATGGGCTCGACCGTCGGCGTGGTGATTGCCGCGTTCGTGCTGACGGTGGCGCCGGAGCTGCTGCGCAGCTTCTCCGAGTACCGCGTGCTGCTCTTCGGCGTGTTGATGGTGGTGATGATGATCTGGCGACCACGAGGCCTGATTCGTATCAGCCGTACCGGTGTTGTCCCACGTAAAGGAGTGGCGCCATGAGCAAGGAAGTCGTTCTTTCCGTGGAACACCTGATGATGCACTTTGGTGGCATCAAGGCCTTGAGCGACGTAAGTCTCAAGGTCAAGCGCAACTCGATCTTCGCCCTGATCGGTCCCAACGGTGCCGGCAAGACCACCGTGTTCAACTGCCTGACCGGTTTCTACAAAGCCTCCGGCGGCAAGATCGAACTCAATGTGCGCGGCAAGCAGACCAACGTGATCCAACTGCTGGGCGAGCGCTTCAAGGCCACCGACTTTGTCTCGCCGAAAAGCTTCGTCAGCCGGGTGTTCTACAAGATGTTCGGCGGCACTCACCTGGTGAACCGGGCGGGTTTGGCGCGCACCTTCCAGAACATTCGCCTGTTCAAGGAAATGTCGGTGGTGGAGAACCTGCTGGTGGCCCAGCACATGTGGGTCAACCGCAACATGCTCGCGGGCATCCTCAATACCAAGGGCTACCGCAAGGCTGAAAGCGACGCCCTCGACCATGCGTTCTACTGGCTGGAAGTGGTGGACCTGGTGGACTGCGCCAACCGCCTGGCCGGCGAGCTGTCCTACGGCCAGCAGCGCCGCCTGGAAATCGCCCGTGCCATGTGCACCCGGCCGCAGATTATTTGCCTCGACGAACCGGCCGCCGGCCTCAACCCCCAGGAAACCGAAGCCCTCAGCGCGATGATTCGCCTGCTGCGGGACGAGCACGACCTGACGGTGGTGCTGATCGAACACGACATGGGCATGGTGATGAGTATTTCCGACCACATCGTGGTGCTGGACCACGGCAACGTGATTGCCGAGGGCGGGCCGGAAGCGATCCGCAATGATCCGAAGGTGATCGCGGCTTATCTGGGCGCTGACGAAGAGGAGCTGGTATGAGTGAGCCAATCCTCGAACTGAAAGACCTGGACGTGTTCTACGGCCCGATCCAGGCCCTGAAGAAAGTTTCGCTGCACATCAACGAAGGCGAAACCGTGAGCCTGATCGGCTCCAACGGTGCGGGTAAATCCACGCTGCTGATGTCGATCTTTGGCCAGCCACGGGCCGAGTCCGGGCAGATCATCTACCGCGGCGTCGACATTACCCACAAGTCGTCCCACTACATCGCCTCCAACGGCATTGCGCAGTCGCCGGAAGGGCGGCGGGTGTTCCCCGACATGACCGTCGAGGAAAACCTGCTGATGGGCACCATCCCGATTGGCGACAAGTTCGCCACCGAAGACATGCAGCGCATGTTCGAGCTGTTCCCGCGGCTCAAGGAGCGGCGCAACCAGCGGGCGATGACCATGTCCGGTGGTGAACAGCAGATGCTTGCCATCGCCCGCGCACTGATGAGCCGGCCCAAGCTGTTGCTGCTGGACGAGCCGAGCCTGGGGCTGGCGCCGATCGTGGTGAAGCAGATCTTTTCCACGCTGCGGGAGCTGGCGTCTACCGGCATGACCATCTTCCTGGTGGAGCAGAACGCCAACCATGCGTTGCGCTTGTCGGACCGGGCGTACGTGATGGTCAACGGCGAGATTCGCCTTACCGGCACCGGCAAGGAGCTGCTGGTAAATGAGGAGGTGCGTAACGCCTACCTCGGCGGGCACTGATGTAACTCTGATCGTTCCCACGCTCCGCGTGGGAACGCCTCTTGTGACGCTCTGCGTCACGCTTTGGGACGCGGAGCGTCCCGGCCTGCATTCCCACGCAGAGCGTGGGAACGATCATCCACAGTGCTTTCCTGAAATTGTGGACAACAAATCCAGGCACCTGCCAAAGCGCGACATATAGCCGCCGCAAATCCCTGTTTTGTCACAGTTTTGACTTGTCCCCAAGCACTGTGGAACCGGCTGTGGGTAACGTGGGAGTAGCTGGCTGGAGGCCTTTGTTTTCGTGGCTTGCAGCGTGGTGGTTGTTTATTGATCAGTGAGTTTTTCGTGACCACCCGAGGGGTTTGTCAACCTGTTTAAAGACACAGGTATATGACCGGAATATGTCACTCCGGCCTGTGGATAAGTCTGTGACTAAACTCTGGAAAGAGTGCCGCAGAGGCCGGAATGACTGGCCTGGAGCCATCGTCCTGGTTGCACTGTTTTGAACCGGGCTACATACGGGCTGCGCAAGGTCAAGCAAAAAACTTTTTGAATCGCGCTGAAAGCCTTGTGTAGCGCGGCTTTCAGCTTTTGTACTTGCCCCCAAAGACTGTGGACGGGGCTGTGGATAAGGTGCGCGCACATGGCTGCACGCCACGGCCTGTATGGCTTTCGGGCGATTGGTTGAATTTCGTACAGCATGAGCGGCATTCACCTGTGTCCACAGCGTGTATCAGTTGCCGCCAGCCCGGTAGCCGGGCATTCTGCTGGCTGATTTTTTACCTCGTAGCCCCGCAAGGAGAACACCATGTCCGATACGCTGTTTATTACTGGCGCGACCTCCGGTTTTGGCGAAGCCTGTGCCCGCCGTTTTGCCGAAGCCGGCTGGAAACTGGTGCTCACCGGCCGCCGCGCAGAGCGCTTGAACGCCCTGTGCGCCGAGCTTTCCAAGCAGACCGAAGTGCTCGGCCTGGTGGTGGACGTGCGTGACCGCAAGGCCATGGAAGAGGCGATCGCCAACCTGCCGCCGTCCTTTGCCACGCTGCGCGGGCTGATCAACAACGCCGGCCTGGCGGTGGGCACCGACCCTGCGCCGAAGTGCAGCCTCGACGATTGGGAAACCATGGTCGACACCAACATCAAGGGTCTGCTGACCACCACCAGCCTGCTGTTGCCGCGCCTGATCGCCCATGGCCGTGGCGCCGGCATCATCAACCTCGGTTCCATTGCCGGCAGCTACCCGTACCCGGGCAGCCACGTGTATGGCGGCACCAAGGCCTTCGTCAAACAGTTCTCGCTGAACCTGCGTTGCGACCTGCAGGGCACCGGCGTGCGCGTGACCAACATCGAGCCGGGCCTGTGTGAGAGTGAGTTCTCGCTGGTGCGCTTTGCCGGTGACCAGGCGCGTTATGACGCGACTTATGCCGGTGCCGAGCCGATCCAGCCGCAGGACATTGCGGATACGATCTTCTGGGTGCTTAACACCCCGGCACACGTGAACATCAACCGCCTGGAGCTGATGCCAGTGAGCCAGACCTGGGCCGGGTTTGCGATTGAGCGTGGCGCCAAGGCCTAAGTTCGTCGAGCTGTTGTGGCGAGGGAGCTTGCTCCCGCTGGGCTGCGAAGCGGCCCCAAAAAAGCCAGGGCCGCTCCGCGCCCCAGCGGGAGCAAGCTCCCTCGCCACAGGGTTTTGTCAGGTTTGAATATGCGGCAAATCGGCCAAAACAGGACATAAGGTACACTCCACCCCTGAAAACCCCGCCGCGCTGTGCGGTTCAAAGGTTTTGACAGGAGGATATGTGAGTAACCGAGGTGAGCAGTCGCTGCTCAAACAATCGACCATCCTGATGTTCGCCGTGGCGATCGCCGGGATTGTCACAGGGGTGGTGTCGGGCGCCCAATCGATTTTATTCGACGGCTTTTTCTCGCTGATCGCCACCGCCATCAAGGTGCTGATGCTGATCACGGCCAAGCTGATCGCCAAGAAAAGCAACGAACGTTTTCAGTTCGGCTACTGGCACCTGGAGCCCATGGTGCTGCTGATCGAGGGCAGCTTTTTGCTATTGATCGCCATCTACGCGTTTCTCAACGGCGTGTTCGGCATTATCAATGGCGGGCGCGATATCGAGTTGGGCCTGGTGATCATCTATGCGGCGGTGTTTACCGTCGTCGAGTTCGCCTATTTCTTCTACGTGCGTTACCGCAATCGCACGCTCAAGTCGTCGCTGATCCAGTTCGACAACATCAGCTGGCTGGTGGACGCGATGCTGTCGGTGGGGCTGCTGGTGAGCTTCCTGGCGGCGCTGTTGCTCAAGTCCCAGGGCTATGGGCAGTGGGCGGTGTATGTCGACCCGTTGATCCTGATCCTGCTGGCGTTGAGCATGCTGGCGCCGGCCTTCAAGATCCTGCGCCCGGCGCTACGCGACGTGTTGGGGATTGTGCCGGACCAATTGGACGGCAAAGTGCGCGAAGTGATGGAGGCGGCCCAGGCCAGGCATGGTTTCGATGATTACGTGTCCTACGTGCAGAAGCACGGGCGGGCGCGGTTTATCGAGATTCATGTGGTGCTGCCGGCGGATTACCCGGTGGATAACGTCGCCACCCTGGACGGGCTGCGCGAAGAAATATCCACAGGGTTGGGCAAGCCCGACGCGGCCCGCTGGCTGACGATCAGTTTTACCGGGGACCGCAAATGGATTGCGTAAGGCCCAGGTAGCACGTCGCCAAGTGGTAAGGCGTGGTCGACGGCATGTCCCGCCGGCTCACTTGCCCCTTGGCATCCAGGCACTCATTCCAGCCTTTGTCGTGCAGGAAGCGTTGTTGCAGCGCCAGCAATTGGCGTTGCAGCACGGCTTCACTGTCGGGCCGCAAGGTCAGCGCCCGCAGGTATTCGGCCTGGGCCCAGATGCGCTGGGTGCCGTCGCGCACGCTGCCGTCCAGGGCGAGCATGCCGCTGACCGCACCGGTCAGGTTATCCACACCCTTTTGCTCGGCATAGGTGAACGCTTTGCTCAGTGATGTGTGCAACGGTGTGCCCCGCAGCAAATCCGAAGATTCCAGCAGGAAGAACCATTCGAACTGATGCCCCGGTTCAAACCAGTTATCCACAGCGCCCAGCGGTTTTTCCATCATCACGCCGTGTTGGCGGTCGATGAAGCGCTTCTGCATGGCGTTGGCCAGGTCCAGCAACGCGTCTTGGGTGACGGCGTCCTCCCGCACGGCCAACGTGGCGAGGAAACCTTCGGCAAGGTGCATCAGCGGGTTTTGCAGAGGGCCAGACTTGAGGGATGACCAGTTACGTTCCAGCACCGCTTCGTACAGGCCGTCGCCGGTGGCGAAGCGTTCGGCGACCACTTCCAGGGCGGCGTCGAGTACCGATTCCACCAGCGATTCACGTACCTTGGCCCAATAGTGGGCGCAGGCGAAGATGATGAAGGCGTGGGTGTAGAGGTCCTTGCGCTTATCCAGCGGCTTGCCGTGGGCGTCGATGCTGTAGAACCAGCCGCCGTGCTCGGCGTCGTGGAAGTGCCGTTGCAGGGAACGGAACAACGCGGCGGCGCGCTCCTCGGCAAAGGCTGCGCCGGGTTCACCGATCAGGCTGGCAAACAGGTACAACTGCCGTGCGCAGGCCATGGCGCGATAGCGTTGCGGGGGTAAAGGCCGATGATCGGCGTCCAGGGCCTCATAGGGCAGCGCCAGGTCGGCATTCCAGCCCGGGCCTTGCCAGAGCGGCACGATCAGGTCGTGGAAGTGCGTCAACACGGCGGTCAATTGAGGCTTGAGGGCAGAGCTTGGAGCGATGGGCATCGGCTGGCGTCGTCACGGCAGGGGTGTTTGCGCGACATGGTATCAGGCTTGGGATCGGTGTTGTCTTTACTGCCGCCTTCGCGAGCAAGCTCGCTCCCACATTCGATCGAGTTCCATTGTTGGAATGCAGTCGACTGTGGGAGCGGGCTTGCTCGCGAAGAGGCCCTCAGGAGCGCTGAAAATCTCAGGCAGCGAGCAACCAAACCCCAGTCGCTGCCGAAACCGCACCCGCCACCCGCACCAACGGCGCTGCCGCCGCCGGCAGGAAACGCACCACGGCATAACCCGCCGCATGCAAAGCCGCCGTCGCACCCACAAACCCTACGGCATACGCCCAAGGGCTGGACATGTCCGGCAGCTCCAAACCATGGGCCACGCCATGGAACAGCGCAAACAGTGCAGTGGCCGCCACTGCCACGAACAACGGCGGCCGCACCGCCAGCGCTACCGCCAGGCCCAGCGCCAGCACCGACGCGGCAATCCCGCTTTCCAGCGCCGGCAGTTCCAGCCCTTCAAAGCCCAGCATCCCGCCGATCAGCATGGTGCCGACAAACGTGCACGGCAGCGCCCAGCGCGCCGAGCCTTTTTGTTGAGCGGCCCACAGGCCCACGGCGACCATTGCCAGCAAGTGGTCGATGCCGCCCAGCGGGTGGCTGATACCGGCCACCAGGCCGTTGTCGCCATGGCCGGGGTGGGCGAAGGCGAGGGCGGGAGTGAGCAGCAAGGCTGCGGCAGCGAGAAGTGTATTGAGGCGCATGGACAGGCTCCTTGTGGGGGTTGATCAGGCTGCGGTCAGCAAGCCCTGGCGTTCGATGAAGGCGACGATTTCTTCCAGGCCGACGCCGGTTTTCTGATTGCTGAAGACGAAAGGTTTACCGCCGCGCATGCGCTGGGTATCGCTGTTCATCAGCTCCAGGGATGCGCCTACCAGCGGCGCCAGGTCGATCTTGTTGATCACCAGCAGGTCGGATTTGCAGATTCCCGGCCCGCCTTTGCGCGGCAGCTTGTCGCCGGCCGACACATCGATCACGTAGATGGTCAGGTCCGACAGTTCCGGGCTGAAGGTGGCCGACAGGTTGTCGCCGCCGGATTCCACCAGGATCAGGTCCAGGCCGGGAAAGCGACGGTTCAACTGGTCTACCGCTTCGAGGTTGATGGAGGCGTCTTCGCGAATCGCGGTGTGGGGGCAGCCGCCGGTTTCCACACCGATGATGCGCTCGGGCGCCAGGGCCTGGTTGCGCACCAGGAAGTCGGCGTCTTCGCGGGTGTAGATATCATTGGTGACCACCGCCAGGTTGTAGCGATCACGCAGGGCCAGGCACAGGGCCAGGGTCAGGGCGGTCTTGCCGGAGCCGACCGGGCCGCCGATGCCGACGCGCAGGGGTTGGGTGTTCATGTGATTCTCCAAGATAAAGTGCCCTAGGAACGGAACAGGCGGCTGTACTGGCGCTCATGGGCCATGCACGCCAGGGACAGGCCAAACGCGGCGCTGCCGTAGTGATTGGGGTCAAGCTGGCTGGCGTCCTGCTGGGCTTGTTGCAGCAGCGGCAGCAGTTCGCTGGTCAGGCGCTGGGCGGCTTGTTGGCCCAGAGGCAGCGTCTTCATCAGCACCGCCAATTGGTTTTCCAGCCAACTCCACAACCAGGCGGCCAGGGCGTCATCCGGGCTGATCTGCCAGGCGCGGGCGGCCAGGGCCCAGCCCAGGGCCAGGTGCGGTTCGGAGCGCTGTGCCAGAAATTCTCGGGCGGCGTCATCCAGCTCCGGTAAACCGTTCAATAGCTGGTGCAGGGAATAGCCCATCTGCCGGCTTTCCTGATACAGCTCGCGGGTTTCACGGCTGGCGCGGTGTTCCTCACACAACTGCGCGAGGCGCGACCAGTCCTGTTCGGCCGCGGCCTGGCAGTGGGCGAGCAGCAGTGGCGCTTCGAAGCGCGCCAGGTTGAGCAACAGTTGATCGCTGATCCAGCGCCCGGCACTTGCCGGGTCGGTCACGCGGGCTTGCTCCACGGCCATTTCCAGGCCCTGGGAATAGCTGTAGCCACCAATCGGCAGCTGCGGACTGGCCAGACGCAACAGCGCCCAGGCTGGGTTCATAGGCGTACGCCGAACTGGTGCAGCTTGGGCGGGTAGTTGAAGTCTTCGTCGCCATGGCGGGAGTGGTGGTGGCCGCCGCCATAGGCGCCGTGTTCCGGCTGGAAGGGGGCCTCGATGGTCTCGGTCGTCGCGCCCAACTGATCGAGCATGGCCTTGAGCACGTAGTCATCGAGCAGGCGCAGCCAACCGTCACCCACTTGCAGCGCCACGTGGCGGTTGCCCAGGTGATAGGCGGCGCGGGTCAGTTCAAAGGCACTGCCGCAAGTGACGTGCAGCAGTTGTTCAGGCCGGGCGCACACGCGTACGACACGTCCGTCTTCAGCCTGTAGGAATTCGCCATCGTGCAGCGGCGGTTGGCCGCGCTCCAGAAACAGGCCGACGTCTTCTCCGTCGGCACTGAAACAGCGCAGGCGGCTTTTGCTGCGGGCGTCGAAATTCAGCAGCAACTCTGCGGCCCAGACAGGTTGGGGGGCGATTCGGCGGTGGATCACCAGCATCAGAAAGCTTCCAGCTATGAGCGATAAGCAAGCTAGAGCAAGGGTCTTGCCAACCACGCGGGGAGTAGGAATTCCCTGTAGGCAGGCGACTTGTGCCACCTGATGGCGCAGGAAATTATTCCAAAATGTTTCATTTTGGTGCGTGGTTGGATTTATAGCACCGGATCCGGGCGCTCGGCGTTGAATTCCATTGCTTGTTGCATGAAATTTCTTTCATCTTTTTTTGAGTTTTGATTGCTTGGGACTTTTCCTACGCACTTGCAGGATTTGCCGTGCGTTGCGTTACGCGCTGTTTCATTAGGATTCCGCTCCGTATTTAATCTTCAGCGGTTTCCACCATGTACAAGTCATTTTTCTGTTTACTCATTGTCAGTTTATCGCTCGCCATTTCATCTGCTTCGGCCAATCTTCAGCGTGCCCCGGCATTCGCGCCGCCACCTACTATCGACAACGTGATCGACCGCGCCCACGAGCTGTTGGGCACGCCCTATAAATTGGGCGGCGCTTCGGTGAAGCAGGGCTTCGATTGCAGCAGCTTCCTGGTGTACCTGTTCAAGACCGAAGCCAACATTCATCTGCCTCGCACCACCTCGGCGATGCACCGCTCAACCGCGGCCACGGTCAAGCGCAATGCGTTGCAACCGGGTGATGCGGTGTTTTTCAGGGGCAATGGGCGCGGCCAGGTCAGCCACGTTGGTCTCTATATAGGAGAGGGCAAGTTCATCCACTCGCCACGCACGGGCAAAAGCGTGCGCATCGACTCACTGGCCAACAGCTATTGGAACCGGAACTACACCACCGCCAAGCGTTTTCACACCGTGCGCTGAGTTATTCGGTGCTGCCCAGGCCTTGCCAATGCTTGAGGCCGATAAAGATGAAACGCAGCTGCTGGGTGATCTTGGCTTGTGGCGTGAGGTGCGCAGGCAGCGCTTCGGCGGGCGGGTCGATAATGTCGGGCAGGGTGGCGAACACGCTCTTGACGATCAGGTCGGCCATCACGTGCAGGCCGTCGGCATCCAGGTGCTGGAGCTTGGGCATCAGGGTCAGGTCGGCGGCGAGGTCGCTGGTGATGTCCTCACGCAGGGCACCAATGGCTTGGCGAACGGCGAGGCTGCCACCGTATTGCTCGCGGGCCAGGAACAGGAATTGCGAACGGTTGGCGGCGACCACATCCAGGAAAATCCGTACCGAGGCATCAATGATGCCGCCCATCACGAATTCGTTGTGGCGCACCAGGCGAATCGTCGCGCGAAAGGTCTGGCCGACTTCGCTGACCAATACCAGGCCCAGCTGATCCATATCGGCAAAGTGACGGTAGAAACCGGTGGGCACGATGCCGGCGGTCTTGGCCACTTCACGCAGGCTGAGGCTGCCGAACCCACGGCCACACTCCATCAGATGGCGGGCTGCGTCCATCAGGGCGAGTCGGGTCTGTTGCTTCTGTTCGGCGCGGGGCAGCATTGGCAGGCGGGCTTTGTGGACAAGGACAGCGACGCACTCTAGCAAATCAGCTTTGCCAGCGTCGAACTTCAAAAGGGAGAAGGGCGTTGCGGTTCACACAAAGTCAAAGCCCGATCGGCTGATCGGGCTTTTTTCCAGGGCCAGCACGGGCTTAGCTCTGTGCTTGATGCAGTTCTGCCAGACGGTCAGCACCGCCTTCCACTACGCCGTCAGCATAAGCGCGTTTGTTGGCGCGGCTCGAACCATCTTCAACCAGGCCTTTCTGTTCCAGGCGATCACGGCCACCTTCGGCAACAGCGTTGCGTTCCATCAGGCGATCAGCGCCACCTTCAACCAGGCCTTTCTGTTCCAGACGGTCACGGCCACCTTCAGCAACGCCTTCGGTGTAAGCACGTTTGTTGGCTTGTTCCGAACCGTTTTCAGTGATGCTGCCGTTGTAGTCGGTGTTGTTCTTGTCCGAAGCGCCGCTGCGAGCCAGGGTTTGGCTGAAGTGGGAAGCGTCGGCTTTCACTTGTGGGGTTGCCTGTTCAGCAGCTGGCAGGGCAAATGCGCTGGTGGCCAGGAGGGAAAGTGCAAAGCTTGCGAGTATTTGGCGTTTCATGATGGGTTGCTCCTTGGGAGGGCGATAAATTGGGTACAGGGCTAATGCTACTCTTGATAAGTCGATATAAAAGTTCATAAACACAATGGTAATAATCAACAGAATTGATTGTTCCCTGCGAAGGCTCTATCTCGCAGGTCTCAAGCCCGCGCTTTTGCACCGAGGTGGGTATTTTCGACACGAACGTGGGTAACAACGGTGCGTCGTTGATGATTGAAACTGTCTGGTTGGTCAGGAAAGGCGGTTTTTATGAGGAATTCATCAATGGGGTTAAACCCCCGCGCCGTTTGTCAGTCGTAGCCATATAAGCTGTAGTCAAAACGCGCGCCGCAAAGCGCCCGCTCAGTCGTAACCTGGAGTCCTGTGCAATGACGCGCACTCGTAAAATTCTCGCCTGGAGCTGCGCCAGCTTCGTTTTGTTAATCGCCATTGTGGTGTTGGTCCTGGTGTTCTTTGACTGGAACCGGATCAAGCCGCCCCTCAACGCCAAGGTCTCCGAAGAGCTGCATCGACCGTTTGCCATCAATGGCAACCTGGCCGTGGTGTGGCAGCGCGAGCCCGATGAGGGCGGCTGGCGCGCCTGGATTCCGTGGCCCCATGTGATTGCCGAAGACCTGACCCTGGGCAATCCCGACTGGTCGAAAGCCCCGCAGATGGTCACCCTCAAGCGCGTGGAGTTGCGTATCTCGCCCCTGGCGTTGCTGGCCCAGCGCGTGGTGATCCCGCGTATCGACCTCACCGAACCGAGTGCGCAGTTGCAGCGCCTGGCCGATGGCCGCGCCAACTGGACCTTCAAGTTCGACCCCAAGGACCCGAATGCCGAACCGTCCAACTGGGTGGTGGACATCGGCGCCATCGGCTTCGACAAAGGCCATGTGACCCTCGACGACCAGACTCTCAAGACCCAGCTCGACGTCGTGATCGACCTGCTCGGCAAGCCGATCCCCTTCGGCGAGATCGTCGGCGATGCCGACGCCAAGAAAGCCCTGGAAAAAGGCTCGGCGCCGCAGGATTACGCGTTCGGCCTCAAGGTCAAGGGCCAGTACCACGGCCAGAAGCTCGATGGCACCGGCAAGATCGGTGGCCTGCTGGCCTTGCAGGACGCGGCCAAGCCGTTCCCGCTGCAAGCCCAGGCCAGGATCGGCGACACCAGCATCGCGCTGGCCGGCACCCTGACCGACCCGATGAACCTCGGCGCCCTCGACCTGCGCCTCAAACTCTCCGGCAGCAGCCTGGGCAACCTGTACCCCCTGACCGGCGTGACCCTGCCGGATTCGCCGGCCTATTCCACCGACGGCCACCTGATCGCCAAGCTGCATGAGGCCAGTGGCGCGTCGTTCCAGTATGAAAACTTCAACGGCAAGATCGGCAACAGCGACATCCACGGCAACCTCGGCTACGTCGCCAGCCAGCCGCGGCCCAAGCTCACCGGGGCGCTGGTCTCCAATCAGCTGTTGATGACCGACCTGGCGCCGCTGATCGGCGCCGACTCCAACGCCAAGCAAAAAGCCCGTGGCGGCGAAAGCAAGCAGCCGGCGACCAAGGTGCTGCCAGTGGAAGAGTTCCGCACCGAGCGCTGGCGCGACATGGATGCCGACGTCGAATTCACCGGCAAACGCATCGTCCACAGTGCCGAATTGCCGTTCACCGATCTCTACACTCACCTGGTGCTGAACGACGGGCAGTTGAGCCTGGAGCCCCTGCGTTTCGGCGTGGCCGGTGGCAAGCTCGACGCGCAGATTCGTCTCAACGGGCGCACCACGCCGATGGAAGGCCAGGCCAGACTCACCGCGCGCAACTTCAAGCTCAAGCAGTTGTTCCCGACCTTCGAGCCGATGAAAACCAGCTTCGGTGAGCTCAACGGCGACGCGGACATTTCCGGACGCGGCAACTCCGTCGCGGCATTGCTTGGCACGTCGAATGGCGATCTGAAAATGTTGATCAACGACGGCGCCATCAGCCGCGGACTGATGGAAATCGCCGGGCTCAACGTCGGCAACTACGTGGTCGGCCGCCTGTTTGGCGACAAGGAAGTGAAGATCAACTGTGCGGCCGCAGATTTCGGCATCAAGTCGGGCCTGGCGACGACTCGCCTGTTTGTGTTCGATACCGAGAACGCGATCATCTACATCGATGGCACCGCGAACATGGCCAGCGAGCAGCTTGACCTGACCATTACCCCGGAGTCCAAAGGCTTCCGCCTGTTCTCCCTGCGCTCGCCGTTGTACGTCAACGGGCCGTTTATCAAACCGAATGCTGGCGTGAAGGCGGTGCCGCTGATGCTGCGTGGTGCGGGCATGGTTGCCTTGGGTGTGATTGCCGGCCCGGCGGCGGGTTTGCTGGCGCTGGTGGCACCGAGCGGCGATGAGCCGAACCAGTGTGCGCCGCTGCTGCAACAGATGAAGGAAGGCAAGGCACCTAAAACAGTGAAAGGCTAGCTGACAAAACCGTGAACCAAATGTGGGAGCGGGCTTGCTCGCGAAGGCGGTGGATCAGTCAAGAATGTTCCGACTGACCCACCGCCTTCGCGAGCAAGCCCGCTCCCACATGGGTTTTGCGGTGTTAGCTGTGTTAGTTACAGGTCCTTCAGAATATCCGCCATGTCGTCGGCGTGTTCTTCTTCCTGGGCCAGGATGTCTTCGAAGATCCGGCGAGTGGTCGGGTCTTTGTCACCGATGTACTGGATGATTTCGCGATAGCTGTCTACCGCGATGCGCTCGGCCACCAGGTCTTCGTAGACCATCTCCTTCAGCGTATTGCCGGCCACGTACTGCGCGTGGGAATTCTTCGACAGCAGGTCGGGGTTGAACTCCGGCTCGCCACCCAACTGCACGATACGCTCGGCCAACTTGTCGGCGTGTTCGGCTTCCTGGGTGGCGTGCTCGAGGAATTCCTCGGCGGCGACATGTGCCTTGACGCCATTGGCCATGAAGTAGTGGCGCTTGTAGCGCAGCACGCACACCAGCTCGGTGGCCAGCGATTCGTTGAGCAGACGCAGGATTTCCTGGCGGTCGGCGTCATAACCTTCAGTCACGGCACCGTTTTCGACGTTCTTGCGGGCGCGGTCACGTAAAGTGGCTACGTCAGACAAATGTGAGTCAGTCATCTCATTCTCCTGGTACTAATCCGGTTTTGCGCCACGCTCTGCCGGCGTGATCGCTCCAAGTTGTGAGTCCCAGGCAACGCAAAAAGTTTTATCGGATTTTACAGAGCGTGCCCCGACAGCCGCGCTTCCTCCTGCAACCACTCAAAAAACGCCCGGACCGGCGGGTGCCGTTCCCGTCCCGGTACGCACAGGGCGCTGTAGCCGGCGCCGTTGACGCGGACCTGTGGCCGGTAAGGCACCAGCAACCCGCTGGCGACGCTTTCCGAGACCAGGATATTGCTCGCCAGCACCAGGCCCTGGCCGGCGATGGCCGCTTGCAGGGCGTAGTGTTCTTCGTCGTATTCGCGCAGCGGCGAAGCGGATTGCAACCAGTCTTCCCCGGCCTTTTCGCACCAGGCCTGCCAGCCCAGGGCGTACAGCCTGGAGTTGTGCCAGCGCACGCTGATCAGGGTCGGGGTGCGCTCGCGCGCCAGGGCGACTTGTTCGGGGGAGCCATACACGGCGAAACATTCGTCGAACAGGCACAAACCGTAGAGGTTCGTGTAGTCGTCGATGCTGTAGCGGATCACCAGGTCGACGCTGGCATCCTGCTGTAAATCGACCACGGCGCAGTTGGTGTCCAGGCGCAGGCTGATATCCGGATGGGCGGCATAGAAGCGCCCGAGTCGCGGCACCAGCCACAGAGCGGCAAACGCCGGAGTAGTGGAGAGTGTGAGATTGCTGGCGCTGCGTTGCGGGCGCAGGGTGTCGACGCTTTGCGCGACGTCCAGCAAGGCGCCGTGCAGGCTGTGGAACAGGCGCTCGCCGCGTTCCGTCAGGCGCACCTGGCGCGGCAGGCGCTCGAACAGCGGTACGCCGAGCCAGGTTTCCAGGGAGCGAATCTGATGGGACACCGCCGTCGGCGTGACCGACAACTCCTGGGCGGCGGCCTTGAAGCTCAACAGGCGCGAGGCCGATTCAAAGGCGCGCAGGGCGGTCAGGGGCAGCGAAGCAAACATGTGTGGCTCCATGGATGAATTCAGTTCATCCAAAACAACTATTGCTCATTTGTGAGGGTGGCCGCTCGGCTCTAGATTTATGCGCAACAGAGGCAGCCATTCAGGTTGCCTGAGTCTAGCGTGTGAAGGCCTACAGATGAAAAAAATACTTGCGATCCATTCCAGCCCCCGCGGCGAACGTTCCCACTCCCGGCGCCTTGCCGAGGTGTTCCTGGCCGCCTGGCACACCGCCAATCCTGACGCGCAACTGACCCGCCGCGAAGTGGGGCGGGCGTCTATCCCCCACGTCAGCGAAGCGTTCATTGCCGCCAGCTTCCACCCGGAGCCGCAGGCGATGCCGTTGTCCATGCACGCCGATTTGCAACTGAGCAATGAGCTGGTAGCCGAGCTCGTCGAGCACGAACTGCTGGTGATTTCCGTACCGATGTACAACTTCGGGATTCCCAGCGGCCTCAAGGCCTGGATCGACCAGATCGTGCGCATGGGCCATACCGTGGACATCACCCAGGACAGCCAGGGTATCGCCCAGTACCAGCCGTTATTGTTGGGCAAAAAGGCCTTGATCATCACCAGTCGCGGCGGCAGCGGCTTTGGCCCGGGCGGGGAAAACGAGGCGATGAACCACGCCGATCCGCACCTGCGGACCGCGTTGGGGTTCATCGGTATTGAAGACGTCACGGTGATCGCCGCAGAAGGCGAAGAGTCCGACCCGAGCGTTTTCCGCCGTTCCTGCGATGCAGTCGAAGGGCAACTGCGCGACCTGGCCGGGAGCTTCTGAAGTGTCGTGGCTTTTCCTCCTGATCGCCGCCGGCTTTGAGGTGACCTTCGCCATGGGCATGAAGTACGCCGACGGCTTCACCCGGCTGTGGCCGTCGCTGGTCACCGTCGTCGCGGCCGTGGGCGGGATCTACTTCCTGACCCTGGCCATGCGTGAGTTGCCGGTGAGCGTGGCCTACCCGATCTGGACCGCCATTGGCTCACTGGGCACGGTGTTTCTCGGGTTCGCATTGCTGGGGGAGAGCCTGACGCTGATCAAGCTGGTGTCGGTGGGCTTGATCGTCGCCGGAGTGGTGGGGCTCAAGTAGCTTCCTGCGCGCTGACATTACTGCGAACCGGCGTCGTCCAGCGCTCCGACAAAATCACCCCGCCCAGGGTCAGCAAGCCGCCCACCAGGTGATACATCGCTAGCTGCTCTTTCAACACCACTGCGGCAATCAACGCGGTGATCAGCGGCAGCAGGTTGAAAAACAGCGTGGTGCGGCTTGGGCCGAGGGTCTTCACCGAATGCATCCAGGCCAGCGGCGCGAGCATCGAGGCCAGCAGGCAGGCGTACAGCACCAGCGGGATATTCGACCAGCCAAGGCCGGCCTTGTCGGAGAGCAGGAACAGCGGAAACAACACCACCACCGCCACCAGCACCTGCAGGTACAGCAACACCAGTGGCGGCAAGCGCAGCTGCCATTTTTTCAGCAGGGTGCTGTAGACCGCGTAGGCGAGGGTGGCCACCAGCATCATCGCGTCACCCATATTCAGCCCGTGTTGCAGCAGGGCGCTGAGACTACCGGCGGAAACCACCACTACCACGCCGGCAAACGACAGCACGGCACCGGTCAGGGCGCCGAAGGTCAGGCGCTGGCCAAGGCTGATGATTGCGGCAGTAAGAGCCATCAGTGGCATCAGCGAGAGGATGATGCCCATATTGGTGGCCGAGGTCAGGTTCGCGGCGTAATACGCCAGGCTCTGGTACACCGCCATGCCCAGCACGCCGAGGATGAAGATCTTGCCCAGGTTGGGACGAATCAGCGGCCAGTTGGCGATGACGGGTTTGAGCATGAACGGGGTAAACAGCAGGCCGGCCAGCAGCCAGCGGTAAAAGCCGATCTCGGCAGGGAAAATCGTCCCCACCGCGAGTTTGTTGACCACGGTATTGCCGGCCCAGATAAAAATGGCCAGTAACGGATAAGCGTATTGCATCGAAAAGAACCAATTGCGTCTATGAGCGGTGATTATCCTTTGTCTGGATCGAAGCCTATACTTCGATCCAGCCATCCGACCTTTGTATCCAGACAACATGCTCAAGAAGTACATCAACCTTCCCGATTTTGACCAGTTGCCGGCCCCGGTGTATTTCCGTTATTCGGAATTCGAGGCTGACACCCATGCCAGTGCGCACCAGCATGCCTGGGGTTCCCTGGACTACTCGGCCCGTGGCGTGATGCGCTTTGAAGTGGCCGGCAGTCGCTTTATGTCGCCGCCGCAATATGCGGTGTGGATCCCACCCAACACCCAGCACAGTTCCTACAACGCCCAGGCGATCGTCTACCGCTCCGTATATCTGGCGCCCGCCTTGTGCGAGCAATTGCCGGCGCAGCCGTGCACCCTGACCATCAGCGATATCCTCAAGGCGATCCTCAGTGATTTCGCCGAGCGTGATGTCAACATTCCCCAGAACGAAGCCGACGTGCGCCTGGCCCAGGTGCTGGTAGACCAGCTCAGGCAGGCGCCGGTGCACGATTGTTTCCTGCCGTATGCCAGCCATCCCGGGTTGCTCAGTGTGCTGGAGGGCATGCAGGCCGACCCTGGCGATAACCGCGCGCTGGCCCAGTGGGCGCAGCAGGTGCATGTCAGTGAGCGCACCCTGGCGCGGCAATTTGTGCGTGAGCTGGGGATGAGCTTCGGCGAATGGCGCCAACGCCTGCGGTTCCTGGCGTCGATCGAGGCGCTGGACAGCGCGCGCAGTGTCCAGGAAGTTGCGTTTGACCTGGGCTACAGCACGGCCTCGGCGTTTATCGCGATGTTCCAGCGCCAGGCCGGCTGCACGCCGGAGCAGTATCGCCGGACCCATATACGCGGCAGGAAGGTGTAACAGGGTTTGACTACACTGCTGGGGAGGCCGTGCCCCTCGGCACGGTAACAGGGAGAAAACTCCATGAAGATGCTGCGTATTCCGCTGTTGATGATGGGCCTGCTGCTGTGTTCCCAAGGCTTTGCCGCGACTGCCGCACAGACGGCTCAGCAACAAAAAATGACTACTTGCAACGCCGAAGCCAAGACCAGTGGCAAGACCGGTGATGATCGCAAGGCGTTCATGAGCAACTGCCTCAAGGCGGCCCCGGCGGCCAACGACGCCAAGACCCTGACCCCCCAGCAACAGAAGATGAAAGATTGCAACGCCACCGCGAAAACCCAGGCGCTGACCGGCGATGCGCGTAAAACCTTTATGAGCACCTGCCTGAAGAAATAATGATGCAGAACTCTGTGGGCGCTGGCTTGCCTAAGATTGCGACCTGACAGTCGATGCCTTTGTTGGCTGACCCACCGCCATCGCAGGCAAGCCAGCTTCCACGTTGGACCGCGTTTAGACTTCTCGCTTGATTCACCCAACGCTGGCAGACTGCCCATCCTTTAACGCCGTTCGTTTTGAGGCTGTATGCCAACGTTTTCTCAGCGTCACGTGTTGTTGTTGGTCAGTTGCGTGCTGATTTTTGGCGGGCTGCTGCTGGTTTTGCCATTGAAGTTGCTGCCGAGCCTGCTGGCCGGGCTGCTGGTGTATGAGCTGGTCAACATGCTCACCCCGCAGTTGCAGCGGCTGATCGAAGGCCGGCGTGCGCGCTGGTTGGCGGTAGCCTTGCTGGGAACCTTGATCGTCAGCATCCTGACCCTGATCTTTGCCGGGGCCATCAGCTTCCTGCTGCACGAAGCGGAAAACCCGGGGGCCTCCCTCGATAAGTTCATGGGCGTGGTCGACCGTGCCCGCGGCCAGTTGCCGCCGTTCCTCGACGCCTACCTGCCGGCCAGCGCCGCCGAGTTCCGCGTGGCCATCGGCGAATGGCTGAGCAAACACCTCAGCGAACTGCAACTGGTGGGCAAAGACGCCGCGCACATGTTCGTGACCTTGCTGATCGGCATGGTGCTGGGGGCGATCATCGCCCTGCAACGGGTGCCGGACCTGACCAAGCGCAAACCCCTGGCGGCCGCGCTGTTTGATCGCCTGCACCTGCTGGTCCAGGCCTTTCGCAACATCGTTTTCGCGCAGATCAAGATCGCCGCGCTGAACACCGCGTTCACCGCGATCTTCCTCGCGGTGGTGCTGCCGTTGTGCGGGATCCACCTGCCGTTGACCAAGACGTTGATCGTGCTGACGTTCCTGCTGGGCCTGCTACCGGTGATCGGCAACCTGATGTCCAACACCCTGATCACCATCGTGGCCTTGTCGCTGTCGATCTGGGTGGCGGTGGCGGCGTTGGGCTACCTGATCGTGATCCACAAGGTCGAGTACTTCCTCAACGCGCGGATCGTCGGCGGGCAGATCAGTGCCAAGTCGTGGGAATTGTTGCTGGCGATGCTGGTGTTCGAAGCCGCGTTCGGCCTGCCGGGGGTGGTGGCGGGGCCGATTTATTATGCGTACTTGAAGAGTGAGTTGAAGCTGGCGGGGATGGTTTAGGCATTGATGTTGCCTGGACTGGCCCCTTCGCGAGCAAGCCCGCTCCCACATTTGACCGAGTTCCAACTTTGGAATGCAGCCGAATGTGGGAGCGGGCTTGCTCGCGAAGGGCGCGCCACGGTTTCAGCTAAAACTCAGTAGCCGTAGCGCTTGCTGGCCTCAATCGCCAGACCACTGCCAATACTGCCAAAGATGTTCCCTTCCACATGCTGCGCATTCGGCAGCATCGCCGAGATGCTGTGGCGCAGCGCCGGAATCCCGCTGGAACCCCCGGTAAAGAACACCGTGTCCACCTGGGCCACGTCCACCGAGGCGTCGTTGAGCAGTTGCGTCACCGCATTGCGCACCCGCTCCAGCAAGCCATCGATGGCCGACTCGAACAGCGCCCGGCTCAATTCCACGCTCAACCCCGGCTCGACCCGGTCCAGCAGCACATGGCGGCTGTCCTGCCGGGTCAGCTGAATCTTGGTTTCTTCCACTTCCATCGCCAACCAGTGCCCGGCGCGCTGTTCGATCAGGTTGAACAGGCGGTCGATGCCACCCGTGTCCTCGATGTCGTAGCGCATGCTGCCCAGCGCCAGCTTGGATTTCTGCGAGTACACCGAGTTGATGGTGTGCCAGGTCGCCAGGTTCATGTGGTGGCTGGTGGGCATATAAGCGCCGCTCTTCATGCGGCTGCCGTAGCCGAACAGCGGCATCATGCCGGCCAGCGAGAGCTGCTTGTCGAAGTCGGTACCGCCGATGTGCACACCGCCGGTGGCGAGGATGTCGTCGTGGCGGTTGTCGATCTGGCGGCGCTCGGGCGACAGGCGCACCAGGGAGAAGTCGGAGGTACCCCCGCCGATGTCGACAATCAGCACCAGCTCTTCTTTCTCGATGGTGGACTCGTAGTCGAAGGCCGCGGCAATCGGTTCGTACTGGAACGAGATGTCCTTGAAGCCGATCTTGCGGGCCACGTCCACCAGGGTGTTCTCGGCTTCCTGGTCGGCCATCGGGTCGTCGTCGACGAAAAATACCGGACGGCCCAGCACCACTTCGTCGAACTCACGCCCGGCGGTGGTCTCGGCGCGGCTCTTGAGTTGGCCGATAAACAGCGCCAGCAGGTCGGTGAACGGCATGGCCGTGCCCAATACACTGGTGTCGTGCTTGATCAGCTTGGAACCCAGCAGGCTCTTGAGCGAGCGCATCAGCCGGCCTTCGTAGTTTTCCAGGTACTCGTGCAGGGCCAGGCGACCGTACACCGGGCGGCGCTCTTCGAAGTTGAAGAACACCACCGACGGCAGCGTGATCTTGTCGTCCTCCAGCGCGATAAGCGTTTCCATGCCGGGACGAATCCAGCCGACGGTGGAGTTGGACGTGCCGAAGTCGATACCGCAGGCACGGGCTGGGGATGGGTTTTTCATGTCAATCGGGTTCCGGTTGAAAAACGGCCGCGCAGTGTATGCCACCCGCGTGCAGATGCGTAGGCCGACTATCCGCTAAATACAACGCACTTGTTACCTTGAAAGCCCGGTGTTTGCCCCCAAATCCTCCCCATACGGTTGGTGGCTGCAGGATTCTGCCCGCAGCGCCGATAAACTTCTGACGCACCCTTCGGTCACAAGATTGAGATCGGTCAATCCAGACGCCGCAAACAGGCGCATGCTGTGACGCTGGCAGTGCGATATCGATAACGGACGGTGATACTCCCGATGGACTTCAAAGACTATTACAAGATTCTCGGCGTCGAGCCGACTGCCGACGACAAAACGATCAAGGCCGCCTATCGCAAGCTGGCGCGCAAATATCACCCGGACGTGAGCAAGGAAAAGGACGCCGAAGCCAAGTTCAAGGACGCGTCCGAAGCCTATGAAGCGCTGAAAAGTGCCGACAAGCGCGCCGAATACGACGATCTGCGCAAATACGGCCAGCATGGCCAGCCGTTCCAGGGCCCGCCAGGTTGGCAGAGCCGTGGTGGCTATGGCGGCGGTGGCCAGGACACCGGCGACTTCTCGGACTTCTTCAGCTCGATCTTCGGTTCGCGCGGCAATGGTTTTGGTGGTGCCCAGGGCCGCAGTGCCGGGCGTCGAGGGCAAGATGTGGAAATGGAACTGCCGGTCTTCCTCGAAGAGACCCTGTCCAACGAGTCCAAGCAGGTCAACTTCCAGGTGCCGCAATACAACGCGGCCGGCCAGCACGTCAGCAACACCACCAAGAGCCTGAACGTGAAGATCCCGGCCGGTGTGGCCGACGGCGAGCGCATCCGCCTCAAGGGCCAGGGCGCGCCGGGGATTGGCGGTGGTGCCAATGGTGATCTGTACTTGATCATCAAGTTCGCGCCACACCCTAAATTCGATGTGGAAGGTGAGAACCTGATCATCACCCTGCCGCTGGCCCCGTGGGAGCTGGCGTTGGGCACGGAAGTGGCGGTGCCGACCCTCACCGGCAAGATTAACCTCAAGGTGCCGGCCGGCAGCCAGAACGGCCAGCGCATGCGCGCCAAGGGCCATGGCTTGTTGAACAAGGCCGGGCAGCGCGGTTACCTGTTTGTGCAACTCAAGGCGGTGATGCCGAAAAACACCGACGACGAGGTCAAGGCGTTGTGGCAGGAACTGGCACAAAAAGCCGCCTTCGATCCAAGAGAATCATGGAGTAGCTAACGATGAGCAGTCCCCGTTTGGTTCAAGTGAACATGGCAGAATTCTGTGAGGCCACCGACCTGTCGGTGGCCTACGTGATCGAAATCGTCGAGCACGGCATCGTTGAACCGGTGGGGACCAGTCCCGAGTCCTGGCGCTTCACCGATTACGAACTGGCCTTGGCCAAGCGCGCCTCGGCGCTGCAAAAGGACCTGGAGCTGGAATGGGAAGGCGTTGCCCTGGCGCTCGACCTGCTGGAGGAAGTCCAGCAACTGCGAGCCGAGAACCAGATGCTCAAGCAACGGCTGGGGCGGTTGGTACAAACGCCCTGAATCCATCAGGTGATGCTGCAGCGCGCCTTGCACGGCACCCAGTCGCGCAGGGTCAGCGAGCGAACCAGCTGCCCCTCGTCCACGGCCAGTTGCAGTTGCACATTTTCAGCCTGGGTTGCGTATGCCTCATCACTGAGGGCGCCCGCATCGTGTTCCTCGGATAACGCATTCAAGCGCACGTCATGGGGCTCCCTCAGGACTCTGAACTCATCGTCATAATGGTTGCGAATAAAGGCCTGCCAGAATTCGCGGCCCAGCAGCGACTGTACGAGCTTCTTGGAGTTGTCCAGTTTTTCTATTGTGATGGCGGCATTATTCAGGATCTGCGGCGCTACCTGTCCCGTTGCGAGGTAGCGGGCATCGTTGGGCTGACCGGGCAGGCCGAGGCGGCGGGCCAGGCCCATGCGATAGGCCAGGCGAATTTCAATATCTTCCAGTTTTTCCAGGGCGGCGACTTTTTGTTCAGGGGTCATGGTCGACGTGCGAATCATGCCTTCTCGAACCCGAATGTCTGCGCTGGCTAATTTTTCCACCTCGTCCAGGCGAAAAAGACCTTTGGCCAACGTGTAGAGTGCCGGTCCCGCCTCGCCATCGGCGGCATAGCGCGTGGCTTGCCACGTCAGCACCTTGGTCTCCATGTCACTGAACACCAGGGCCGACCGATCGCCGCAGCGCGGGTCACCCGCCAGGTTGAACAGCTCTTCACGCAAGCCATCGTCCCGGGCCGCATAGAGTAATTGCCACAGGCGCGATTGCAGGTCGGTATAGCGGCTGCGGTACTCCGCCGATTCTTTGAGGTTGTCGAGGATGTCGAGGAAGATCTGCGAACTGGGTTTCTCGGCAATCGACTCCCACAGGCTGCGTCGTACGTCGATTTCCTCGGGTGACAGACCATCCATCCAGTGCTGGTATGCCGGCTCCGGTGTGTCGTCCACGATCTGTTCTTGAGGCGCGTGAACCTCGACTGTAGCGGGCTGTGGCGCCCGATAACGCATCGCGCCGGGCTGCCGGCCCGCTGCTGCCTCGCGGTGGAGCAAGGTTGCATTGCTCCAATACTCGACCAACTGCCTGCGGGCTTCGGTGCTCAGCGGGTTGCCGTCGATAAAGGTGACGTTGTTGACGTAGATGAATGCCTCGGCCTCCTCGGGCAGCGGGTTGACCAGGGACTCGGGCAACTGCGTGATGCGGTTCTGCGCCAGGTTAACGATGTCCAACGCCTGATGTGGCCCCAAGCCCTGCGGCCACTCGGTGATCCCGGTGTTTTTCAAATTCACCCTACGCAGGTTCGGCAGGGTTGCGAAGTTGGGGGTACGCGCCAGGGGGTTGCGGCTCAGATTGATGATCTTGAGTGAGGTGAGCCCCTCCAGCAGGTCCACGTCGGCCTCGCTCAGGGAAAGTTGGTTGCTCCTGAGGTCCAGGCGGGTAAGCCGAGTCATCCGGGCAACGCTGGGCGGGATTGAACGCAACTCTCCGTACGACAGGTCGAGCCAACGGGTGTGACTGAAGTGGCCGAGAAACTCATCCAGGCCGTATACGGATTGCATGTCCTGAAGCTTGATTGACCCAATGTGGCTGAAATCTGCTTCCAGCGCAGGCAAGTCGCCGACTCTCAAGCCGAGTGCTTCAAGGGTGTAGCCGGCGGGAGAACCATCTTGGGCCAGCACTTTGGGAGTCATGCGCCGCCAGCACGCCTTGAGGTCTCGAGCGAATTGCTGGCGATGGTTGGCATCCCCTGCACGCAGGTTTTCGCTGTCGGCAGCCACCAGGAACCGTTGTGTGGCCCAGGCGTTCAGTTGGGTGCTCAAGGTTTGCCACTCGCCTTCCAGGCGCGTCAGTTCAGCCGGCGCCCCGTCGCCTGCGTGCAATACGAATTGCTCGTTTTCCTCCTCGCTGTAGCCGGGAAACAGGTCCCTTATCCGCCGCATTTCGTCGGTGTGGCTCAAGGGTACTTCGAAGGCGCCAGGCTGGCCGCCGTTGCGCCAGCCCGGGCGAGTTTGTGCCAGGCGAGCGATGTACGCCCGCATCTGCTGATTGGCTTGCGGGGTGAATGGGTTGTCACGCAGGCGGGTCATGCGGTTGAGACGGATGCTGGCTTCCACGTTTTCGGGGGCTGGGTTGAGCAGGCTGTCGGGCACCGCGCTCAGGTGATTGCCGGACAGGTCGACTTCTCTCAGCTCCGGCAGTTCCAGCAGGCCTGTGGGCCACTGATTGATCCGGGTGTCACGCAGCTCCAGCTTGCGCAGTCGTAGCAGCGGGCTGAAATCCGGCAGGGTGCCCAAGGGGTTGTCGTTCAGGCACAGTTCTTCCAGGCGGCTCAGGCCGGCCAGTTGGCCGGCGCTGATTTCGCTCAGGCGGATGGCATTTTTCGACAGGTCCAGGTGCGTCAGCGCCTTCATGGCCGTGATTGCTTCGGGCAGTTCGGTCAGCGTATGGCGTCCGATACCGCCGACTTGTTTGAGGGTCAAACGTTTCAGATTGGGGAAGTTGCCAAGGAACTGCCCGGGGCCGTCGGTGAAGCTCACGTAGTCGAGAACCAACTCCTCGACATGGGCAAAATCGGCGTTGAGTTTGGGCAGGTTCACCTGGGCGCTGATTTCCAGTCGGCGCCCGGTGTATCCCCCGGCACGGTCCACGGTCTGTCGGCGCCAGCAGTCTCTTAACGCATCGGCCACTGACTGCTCCCGGCCTCCCGGGTTTACCTCAAATGGACGCCGGCTCGTATCTTCTCGGGCACTGCGTTTCACCCAGTCCTTGAGTGCGCGTTTGAGGGCGGCGTATTGGTCTTCCCGGCGCGTCAATTCAGTGCGCACATCGCTCCCGAGGGTCTCGATGAAGGCTGTGGCCTGCTCGTCGCTGAACCCAGGATACAGCTTGCGCACCCGCGTATGGGTGCTGCGCAATTGAGTAAGTTTGTGCAGCGGGGAGCCGCCCCGCAGGCGCAGGTCTCCTGCCAAGGGTTTGCGCAGCAGCGGGTATTCCAGCAGCACCGAGCGCAGCTCGTCCCGGGCCAATGGCGTTTGCCGCACCCGTTGCTTCAAGGTGCCGGCGTCCCGTGCGGCTTCGCCAAGTGCTCGACGCTGGCCCTGTTCAAGACGTGCCAGAACGGCGCCATACAGGTCGGTGGCGCCGAACGCTCCGTCTTCACCCATCGCCAGCATCAGCGGCGGTGCGTCGGCCTCTGGACCGACGGCGTCGATCAGTGGCCCCTGTTCGCTGCCCAAGCGGATTTCCACCCGCAGGCTCGGGTCCCAACCCGGCAAGCTGGGCAGGGTATGCAGGGCCAAGCGCAGGCTGTCCTGGCTCTGCAGGGTGTCGAGGAACAAGCCTTCATAGGCCCGCGCAATGCGTACTTGCTGCTGGCTTTCGCGCGCCAGGGCGGTGAGCCTTGGTGACAACTGCTGATGGCCACTCAGCGCAGTTAAATCCGCGTCCATGGCGGTTTCCAGCAACTGCCTGGCAACCTCCGCCGGCAGGCCGGAAAACCTGTCCATGAGCTGCTGTACCGGGGGCGAGCGAGTCAGGTTATGGGCGCGGTAATCTGCGTCGAACAGCGAGGTCCGACTGTCCCGGGCAGCCTGGGCAACTTCGCGGCGCCACAGCATCGTCTGTTCGTCCAGCACCCGGGGAGTCGGGTCGAGGACCGCCGGATAGGTCAAGCCTCGGTGCGCCACCACGCGCTCGGTGATCGCCGGGTCGGCCAGCGCATAATCCAGCGGGTCGTCACTGCCCATCTTCTCGATAAACGTCTCGATCCGCTGATGGATGCCAAAGCGCGCCAGGCTGTCACTCAACAGGGCGGGCGGCGGTTGCAGGTCCACATGCAGTTGGCGCAGTTGATCGGCGCGAGTGCCACTGGCCAGGCGTGCCTGTTCCAGTTGTGCGTCGCTCAAGCCCCGTGTGCGATAACCCAGGCGGCGCATCAGCGCCGGGCCGTCCCAGGTCAGCGGTTCTTCGCCTTCATGCAGCCAGGCACCTGCGCCGTTATGCGCCACCTGCGGGGCATAAGCGTCGGAGCGTGTGGGGTGTTGTATGCGATAGGTGTCGCCGTCGGGCTCGGGTTTGACGGCATACAGTTGATCGTCGAGGGGCAGCAGCGGCTGCTGGTCGTGGCTGTGCAAGCCCAGGTCGTCAAACGCGGCGTCCTTGGGCAATACGACGGGGCTGCGATAAGGGGCCAGGTCGGGCTTCCACAGCCGTAGCTCGCCACCTGGCAAACGCACCGGCTTGAGCCCTTGTACCAACGCGGGTGTAGGCGGTGCAGCGAGCTTTTGCAGGCCTTTCCCTGCGCCGGCCAGCAGCGCCATGGCGGCCAGGTTTTGCGCGACGTCGAACCAGTGAGCCTTGGCCGTGTCACGGTCGCCTTCGCCCCAGTCGATCACGCCTTCGAAGGTTTCGTAGAGCAATTGGCCCGCCATGGCGGCCAGCATGATTTCGCCGAGCACCGGGACGAACGCCAGTCCCAGGCCGAGCACGGTAGCGCCGGCCTCCAGCCAACGGGCGATTTTTTGCCCGCGCACCCGGGCGTCGACATCGGCGGTGGGCACTGCCTGGTCGCGCGCATCGCCGAGGGCCTTGTCGCGGCCATGCTCAAACAGGTTGGCCCAAAGGTCGACGTTGTCAGCCCACAGGCCCTGTCTTGAGACCACCATCAGGTACAGGTCGGGAGCGCCCGTCTTCACCACCCTGCAGCCGGCTTTCGGGGGCGGAAGCGACTGGGGCATGACCGTCGTAGTCAATACCGGGAAGGCCAGTTGCAGCATCGTCTGGGTCACCGGCGAACGCGCTACCGCGTCGACGGCGGCGGTGGAGTCCGCAGCGGGTTCGGTAAACCGGTTGAAGAACGCCGGCTTGTCATGCTCATTGAGAAACTGGCTGAAAAAATGCTGGTAGCTCGTGGGCGTCGGGCGGTTGTTATTGCCGGATTCGCTTGGCGCTTTGTCGCGCGCCACCCACTGGCGGTTCAGTTCGGTTTTCAGCGCATCAAGGCTGTTGTAGCGCTTGAGCGGGTGCTCCGGATCGTGGGGCAGGTAGACGATGAAGTCGGTGGCATAGCGATATTTTTCCACCGGTGTAAACACCACGCTCCCCATGAGCGCGCGGTCCATCACGCTCAGGCAACTGAACCACACCGGCTTGCCGCCCAGCGTCGGGTTGCGTTCGCCGTCGACCACCTTGAGCACCATGGTGAAGTCATCCGGGAGAATGTCCTGCTTGAGCAGCGCCAGGTACGCCGCAGCCCTGAGGGCATCCTTCTGGCTGGTGATCACGGCGTCGCGCAACCGGGTGGCGGCCGTCTCGTCGGTGGGCAGTAATGTTTCCTTGAGGTGCGCCTGGTAGCGGGCACCCACGTCCAGCGTACGGCACAGCCTGATAAAGGCGGGTACGGTCAGCGCCGGGCTGATCCTGGGAGAGGCGCCTTCCCGGTCCGGGTATTGGGTGAACCCGGAGGCAGGATCGAATGCGCCGTCTTCACCTTCACTGGCTTCAAAGTTATGCAGGGCAGCCTGCACCAGCGACACCTCCAGTACTTTGTATTCGCCGGCCTTGATCCCCAGGGTGCCGAGCCTCAGCGGCTCATACAAACGAAGAGAGGTGCCTTCGACATCCACGGTGAGGTTGAATTGTTCTTTCAGCGCGCCGTTGAGCAGGCCTATGGCGAAGGGCTTGAGTGCCTGGACGTTGGCCAGGTGTTTATCCACCGCGTGTTGGGATTTGAAACTGGTTTCATTGAACCCCTTCAAGGTTCTTCGCTGCAGCGGCGACAAGCTGTCCATCCACTGCGCCTGTTCGAGCCTGGCCTGTTTCAACGCTTCTATGCGGTGGGCCGGCGCCTGTACCAGCCAGTCCGGAATGGCCTGGCGAATGAACGCACTGTTGTCGTCGGAAGATGAGAGGGGAGTAACGGAGGGGGCATCCTGCATGGGGGCATTCCTTTGGGTAAGCAAAGGAAAAAGGCTACTGAAAACCGCTGTGGATTAATAAGTCGAAAAGCCGCTGGATAGCACGCAATAGTTAACGCATCGGCCCCGGATTACCTATGGATCGACGACTTAATTACCCCATGGAAATCCCCCCCGTGTGCATCAAGCCTGCCAGTGCTTTTTGAGTGTTCGTCCATGGGGGGCAATCCGTTCAAATAGCTACCGCCGAGTGCCGGGGGCGACTGATTAAGGTCATTGCCTTAATTTCCCTATCGGTACTCGTTTATGCCAGCACCTCAAGCCTCCACCTCGCTCCTGCCGGGCGGCGAAGGGCGTCACTATGCACAGATCAAAGCCGCCATCCCCGAAAGCCTGGTCAGCGCATCTCCTGCCCTGCGTGCAGCCATCACGCAGGCCAAGCCAGAGATCCCCGCCTGGTATGCGGCCACCACCCCGGCACAGAAGGCTGCGCTGCAAAACCTGTTGGAGGCGAGCATCAAGTCTCACACTGCACTGGAGCAAGCGACCGGCAAGGTGCAAGAGGTCAACGCCTTCGCCCGGCCATTGCTTGAAGCCGCGTTGAAGGCCGCCGGGTTTGAGCTGGACGTCAACCAGGTGCATCTGCGCCTCTATGTACCGGTCGAAGGACTAGCGACAGGCTACCGGACCAAGACTTTGTCCCTGTTGCAAGCGGCCTTGAACAATTTTGAAGCGCGCGAGACCCGCGCCGGGTTCTTCGACAGTGCTTCAGGCTTTATCACCGCTCCCGGCGCGGATGGCCGTTTCGAGCGCCATACCACGACCCTGACGATCGAGACCTTCGCCCGGTTATGCCGCGACCTGGACCTGGGCAGGCTGTACCAGGAACACCTCACCACCTACCTGCTGCCCGTGCAAACCGTGTCCAGGAACCTGCTGCGTGAACGCTTTATCACCCGGCAAAAGGACGCCTTCAGAGCCGCCGCCTACGTGGCGTTGCTCAAAGGTGATATTCGCAGCGACGACTACGCGCTACTGCTGCGCATCGCCAATGGCGAGCGACGCATCAAGCACGAAGGCAAGCAGGTCTGGCACCGCTGGCCCAGTATCATGGAACTGCAAATGCACGGCTGCCTCATGATCGACCCGAGCGTGGAGCATGGGTATGGCACCTGGCTTATCGTCTACATCCCCGACCACCCCGAGCACCCCATCAAGCGCTACAAAACCTTTGCCGACTATGCAGAGGAAACGACCCGTGAGCTGACCGCTTACAGGCCAGAGGACTATTGGGACAGCAGGGGGGTTCAGGTCACGGCCCACCAACAGTTTTTCTCACGGTTCATCGGGAAAAAATACCTGGCTTACTACTACGGGCGGTTCACCGAGAAACGCGTCGATGAACCGCAAAGGCGCGTGGCCCTGGGCCCTGATCCAGCGTGGCGACAGTACTACGCAAGAAAATCCCTTACCGAACTCCAGGCGATCAACGCCGTCATAAAGTCCCCGCGACATATCAGCCGCACGCCGCAGGACCAGCCAAACCTGAACCTCAACGCCCACCCGATCAAGGGGCTGTGGATCGACGTCGACCCTTGGGACGAGCTGTACGCCGACATGCGCAAGCGCGCACTCGACGATGGGTTGAGCATGGCGATACCCACCGCTCACACCGACGCGGCTGGCCACGACCGGCGGATGGCGCATCTGATGAACATCGGCCTGTTCACCTTGAACCTGGTGTCGATGTTCATTCCGCCCTTGGGTGCACTGATGGCGGTGGTCACGGCCGGGCAACTGCTGTACGAAGTGCTGGAGGGCGTGGTTGAACTCGGCCAGGGTGACCGCGAGGCCGGCTGGGCGCATATCGCTGACGTGCTGGAAAATCTCGCGCAACTGGCGGTGGGCGGCGCTGCGTTGCATATCAGCCTGTCGCCGTTTATCGAAGGACTCAAGGCGGTCAGGCTGCCGTCGGGCAAGGCCCGCTTGTGGAAGCCGGACCTTGCGCCCTATGCGCAGGACATCCGACTGCCGGCAGGCTCGGTTCCCGACCAGGCGGGACTACATACCGTCAATGGGCGCCAGGTCGTGTCGGTGGACGGCAATCGCTACGCCGTGACCGCGCAAGACGAACCGGGCGTGTACCGGGTCCAGCACCCCAGCAGGCCCGAGGCGTATGAGCCTCAGATCGTCAACAACGGTTCTGGCGCCTGGACCCATGAGGCCGATGAGCCCCTGACGTGGCAAGGTGCTCCGCTGATGCGGCGACTGAGCCATGTAATGGAAGGCCTGAGCGATACGCAGTTGGAGCAGGTGCGCAAGATCAGTGACACCGATGAAAGCGTGCTGCGCCGGCTGTACGTGGAAAGCGAGCCGACGCCGGCAATCACACTCGACACGGCGGTGCGCATGCGGGCTTACGGGCGTGCCGAAAGCTTGAGTGGGCAGATCCTTGCGGGGTCGATGTCGATGGACCTGGGTAGCTACGCCGCGTCGTTGATGGTGGAAATGACCGGCTGGCCGCCCGGCAGGACCATCGAAGTATTTGACGGCCAGGGCACCAGCAGGACGGCTGCCCTGTATGGCCAACCTCATGCGCCCGGGACGGAACTGATCAGCATCAGCCGCATAGACCTGTTCGGCGGCAAGCTGCCGGCGTTGATCGTCGAGAGTTTGCCCGAGGAGCAGCTTAAAAACCTGCTCGGCCAACACATGCCTTACGGGGCCGCGCTGCGTAGCCAGGCGTTGCAGGAACGGCTGGGGATCTATGCCAAACAGTCCCTGCGGCGGGTGTTCGACAGCCTTTACCTCGGGCGGTCATCGCCTGGCAGCGCCGAACTGCAACTGTTCGCGCGCGACTTCAAAAGCCTGCCACCGGTCATGGTCGAGGAACTGCTGGAAGGTGCCAGCCCCTCGCAGCGGGCGAGCCTGGTCAACAATCGCAAGATTCCCCTGGAGCTGGCGCAGCAAGCGCGCCGGCAACTTGGGCATCTGCGTCTGGCCCGGGCGTACGAAGGGCTTTATCTGGACGAGTTGGCCAATGTCGACACCGAAGCGCTGGCGCTCAACACGCTGGAGCGCCTTCCTGGCTGGCGAAACGACTTGCGCATTGAGGTTCGCGAAGGCTCCCTGGCCGGAAGCCTGCGTGCCGGCTATGGCCCACCCGAGTCCGCGCACCGCAAGGTATTGGTGCACAGGGGCGATGGACGCTACGAGGCGTTTGACGCACGAGGGCAAAGCCTGCATGTCGTCGACAATCTGTACGGCGCCTTGCAACATGCCCTGCCAGACACCCACCGCCAGTCTCTGGGATTGCCAGGCATTGGGCAGGGGCCGGAGTTAAGAGGCAAAATCCAGGAACATGCCCTGTCGCGCGGTGCCTTGCGCAAGGTGCTGCAGATGCAACCCGCCCAACCGTTCTTCAAACCGCTATCGCAGTTGTCGGGCGGCAGGCGTGGGTACCCCTTGAGCGGGCGCGGCGGGTGGGCGTTTGAGCGGAGCCTGCAGGCACGCATTCGCAACTTGTACCCGGACATCACCGCCAACGAAATTGCCGAGTTGAGACCTCTTGGCGACCCACTCGATCTCACCTGGGTACAGGAACTCGAAAGCGAATTCAGCAACCTGACTCAGACGTTGCGAACCTGGCAGATTAGCGCTCGCGCAGGCGCGTCGACCAGTGGCCAGGCGGCAGATCGGATTTATCGGGCCAGGGGCCGGATCGTCAAGGCCATTGAGGCGGCCTGGCGCAGAACCGGGCTGCGGGATATCGACGGCAATGGTCGATACCTCGGCCAGGCCATCAAGTGGGATGGGGTCGAATTGCGCCAGCAGTTGCGCACCCTGCCGCCATTGCCGGCCGACTTTGATCACGTCAGTAAGCTGACCCTGCGCAGCATGGCCTTGACCAGTGACGACGTCGACGGGTTTGTTTCCAACTTTCGCAGCCTGCGCAGCTTGTCCGTGCAAGCCTGCCGGTTGACGCGGCTGCCGCCGGCCATTGCCGCCATGCCGCACCTGACCGAGTTGTATCTGGGAGGCAATGAAATAGTCCTGAGTCAGGAGAGCGTCATGGTCTTGGGCAAACTGAAACAGCTCAAGGAGCTGTCGCTTGAAAGCAATCCATTGGGTCTGGCGCCGGACGTGAGTCGCATGCCTGATTTGCGCCAGCTGTGGCTGGCTGAAACAGATTTGGAGGAGTGGCCTGCCAGCGTGTTTCGCCTGCCGCGCCCACGGAATTTCATTCTGGATTTGCGTGAGAACGCGCTTATCCGCGTACCGGTATTTGCGCCGGGTTCTGATAACGCCCGGATCATCGCGCGCACGACGCTCTCCCGAGAGCTACTGAGTACTAAAGCCGTGAGCGATTTCAGGTTATATATCGAGGCAGCCGGTAATGATCCGGATCGTCAGCTTCCACCCAAAGGCCGGGCCGATAGCAAACTCTGGAAAACGGGATTGACCGACGAGGAATGGGAATCCAAGCAGCAATTGTGGCAAAGGCTGGAGGATGCCTTCGGTTCTGAAGCTTTTTTCAACGAAATTCGCTACCTGTCCAAATCAGGGGATGCCGTAGTCGAGGGCAAGCGCTACCTGCCGGAGCTGACTGCGAAAGTATGGCGCATGCTGGAGGCCATGGGCGAAGACGCCGAGTTGCGAGAGGAGCTGTTCCGCATGGCACAGTTCCCCACGGCTTGCGTGGATGCGGGGGCGCAGTTGTTCAATGCCATGGGGGTTGAAGTGTTGTTGCGCTCGGCCTATGCCAATGAAGACGCGAATGCGGTGAGAAGCAGCGTGCTCAAGTTGGCCAGGGGCAAGTGGCGATTGGAGGAGTTGGGGCGGATCGCTCATGCGCGCGTGGCACAATTGATCAGTCAAGGCGCCAGGTATACGGAGTATGACCAGGAGGGCATGTTGGTCTCTCATTACGACAACGCAGGCAATGAGATCCCGCCTATTGATGAGGTCGAGATCTACCTGGCTTACACCTCCCAGCTATCCTCTCGCCTGGACTTGCCGTGGCAGGCCAGAACCATGCTGTACCGCGAAGAGTATGTGACGCCGGCCATGGTAGAGGCGGCGTACGAGCAGGTGACAGCGCTGGACCAGGGTGAGCAGTTGCGCAAGAACCTGATCGAGCAGCCGATGTGGAAGGAGTTTCTGGAGCGGGCCCACAAGGTGGAATACTTGAGAATCTTCCGGAAATCTGACGCGTTGCTCGACTACGAGGACGCGCAAGCGCAATGGGCCAGGGATGGCGGCTTGTCTGCCGAGGCCAAGAAGGACCTGAGCGACACCATCGCCAGGACCGCCGATATCCTCGGTCGGCCGCGCGGTAACAGCCTGCCGGGAACCGTCATGAGTCGGGCTGAATACGACACTTCGCTTGCCAGCATCACCAGCGAACTCAACTCATTGAACACGACACTGACCGACCAGGCGATCAGTGCCGTATTTGGGGCTTAGAACAAGAAGTACCGCTGCGCCATCGGCAACACATCCGCAGGCTCACACCACAGCAATACTCCATCGGCCTTGACCTGGTAGGTCTGCGGGTCAACCTCGATATCCGGCAGGTAATCGTTGTGGATCAAGTCGGTTTTCTGCACCGCGCGGCAACCCTTGACCACGGCGATCTGCTTCTTCAACCCCAACTGCTCCGGCAGGCCTGCCGCCAACGCCGCCTGGCTGATAAAGGTCAGGCTGGTGGCGTGCAGCGAGCTGCCGAAGCTGGCGAACATCGGGCGGTAGTGCACCGGTTGCGGCGTCGGGATCGAGGCGTTGGCGTCGCCCATGAGGCTTGAGGCAATCGCGCCGCCCTTGAGAATCAGCGTCGGCTTGATCCCGAAAAACGCCGGGCGCCACAGCACCAGGTCGGCCCACTTGCCCACTTCAATCGAGCCCACTTCGTGGCTGATGCCGTGGGTAATCGCCGGGTTGATGGTGTACTTGGCGATGTAGCGTTTGGCGCGGAAGTTGTCATTGCCTTCGCCGTCGCCAGGCAATCGCCCGCGCTGTTTTTTCATCTTGTCGGCGGTCTGCCAGGTACGTGTGATCACCTCGCCAACCCGCCCCATGGCCTGGCTGTCGGAGCTGATCATCGAGAAAGCGCCGAGGTCATGAAGGATGTCTTCGGCGGCAATCGTTTCGCGGCGGATGCGGCTTTCGGCAAAGGCCACGTCTTCGGCAATGCTCGGGTCCAGGTGATGGCACACCATCAACATGTCCAGGTGTTCGTCGATGGTGTTGCGGGTGAACGGCCGGGTCGGGTTGGTGGAGCTGGGCAGCACGTTGGGGAAGCCACAGGCCTTGATGATGTCTGGCGCGTGACCGCCACCGGCACCTTCGGTGTGGTAGGTGTGGATGGTGCGGCCCTTGAAGGCGGCGAGGGTGGTTTCGACAAAGCCGGATTCGTTGAGGGTGTCGCTGTGGATCGCCACCTGTACGTCGTACTCGTCGGCGACGCTCAGGCAGTTGTCGATGCTCGCCGGCGTGGTGCCCCAGTCCTCGTGCAGCTTCAAGCCAATGGCACCGGCCTTCACTTGTTCGATCAACGGCTCCGGCAGGCTGGCGTTGCCCTTGCCGGTGAAGCCGATGTTCATCGGGAACGAGTCGGAGGCCTGGAGCATGCGCGCCAGGTGCCATGGGCCGGAGGTGCAGGTGGTGGCGTTGGTGCCGGTGGCCGGCCCGGTGCCGCCGCCGATCATGGTGGTGACGCCGCTGGTCAGTGCTTCTTCGATTTGCTGTGGGCAAATGAAGTGGATGTGGGTGTCGATGCCGCCGGCGGTGAGGATCATGCCCTCACCGGCAATCACTTCGGTGCTGGCGCCGACGCAGATGGTCACGCCGGGCTGGATGTCCGGGTTGCCGGCCTTGCCGATGGCAGCGATGCGGCCGTTTTTCAGGCCGACGTCAGCCTTGACGATGCCCCAGTGGTCGATGATCAGCGCGTTGGTGATCAGGGTGTCGACCACCTCATGGGCGAGCAGTTGGCTCTGGCCCTGGCCATCACGGATCACCTTGCCGCCGCCGAACTTCACTTCTTCGCCGTAGACGGTGAAGTCCTGTTCGACTTCGACGAACAGCTCGGTGTCGGCCAGGCGGACCTTGTCACCCACGGTGGGGCCGTACATGTCGGCGTAGGCTTGTCTGGAAATCTTCATGTGTTTAGTTCCTGATCGTTCCCACGCTCTGCGTGGGAATGTCGCCCTGGACGCTCTGCGTCCGCTCTTGAAGGTCGTGACGCGGAGCGTCACAGGATGCATGCCCACGCAGAGCGTGGGAACGATCATTAATCCAGGTCGCCCATGATGCGCCCGGCAAACCCGAACACCCGGCGTTTGCCACTCAGCTCAACCAGTTCCACTTCACGACTCTGCCCTGGCTCAAAGCGCACGGCGGTGCCGGCCGGGATGTTCAGGCGCATGCCACGGCTGGCGGCACGGTCGAACGTCAGTGCGTCGTTGGTCTCGAAAAAGTGATAGTGGGAACCAACCTGGATCGGCCGGTCGCCGCTGTTGGCTACGCTCAGGGTGGCGGTGCGCCGGCCCACGTTGAGTTCGATGTCGCCAGGCTGGATCTGAAATTCGCCAGGAATCATGCAGGTTGCCCCAGGGTCTTGAAGTAGATGGCGGTCGGGGTGTAGCGCCCGTCCGGGCTTTGGCAGTAGTTGGGCAATTCACCGATCTTGGTATAACGCAGCGACTGGTAGAAGGCTTCGGCGCCGGAGCCGGCTTCGGTGTCCAGGTACAGCAGCCCGCGTTTGTACTGGCGGGCGCTCAGTTCCAGGGCGTTCATCAGTTGCTGGCCAAGGCCACGGCGCCGGGCCTCGCTGTGCACCAGCAGCTTCTGCACTTCGGCGCGGTTCAGGCCGTTGGCTTTCATGCACAGCGCCAATTGCACGCTGGCGATGACGTGTTCATCACGCACCACCACCCACAGCAGCAGGCTGCCATCGTTAAGACTGGCCTGCACGCCGTTGAGATAAGTGCCGGCCTGGGCTTCATCGAAGTCGGCCATGAAACCCACCGATGCGCCGTGCTTCACGGCGTCCAGCAACAGCTCAATCAAACCCGGGCGGTAATGGGCAAAACTTTCGGCATTGACTCGACGCAGTTGGGCGTTCATCAGTGTCACTCCTTGGGCGGCATAGCGCCTGGGTTGAGCGTCAGTTGCATGAAGGTCAGGTCCAGCCAGCGCCCGAACTTGGTGCCGACCTGGGGCATCTGCCCGGTGGTGATGAAACCCAGGCGCTCATGCAGGCGGATCGAGGCCTGGTTGCCGCTTTCGATGGCGGCGACCATCACGTGTTTGTCGCAGGTTTTCGCCCGCTCGATCAGCACCTGCATCAACTGTGGGCCGAGGCCTTTGCCGCGCTGGTCGTTGCGCACGTACACCGAGTGTTCGACGGTGTGGCGAAAGCCCTCAAAGGGCCGCCAGTCACCGAACGAGGCATAGCCGATGACCTGCTCGTCTTCGACGGCCACCAGGACCGGATAAAACTGCGACTGACGAGCGCTGAACCAGGCCTGGCGGTTGCCCAGGTCTACCGGTTGTTCGTTCCAGATCGCCGTGGTGTTGAGCACCGCGTCGTTGTAGATATCGCGAATCCCTGGCAAATCGGCGTGCACCGCATCACGAATCAAAAAGGACATGGTCGGGCCTCAGGCGATGGGTTGGTGGACGGTGACCAGCTTGGTGCCGTCGGGGAAGGTGGCTTCCACCTGGATGTCCGGGATCATTTCCGGGATGCCTTCCATCACCTGTTCGCGGGTGAGCAGGGTGGTGCCGAAGTGCATCAGCTCGGCGACGGTGCGGCCATCGCGGGCGCCTTCCATCAGCGCGGCGGAGATGTAGGCGATGGTTTCCGGGTAGTTGAGCTTCACACCGCGCGCCAACCGTCGCTCGGCTACCAGGCCGGCGGTGAAGATCAGCAGTTTGTCTTTTTCCCGTGGGGTCAGGTCCATCGTTCAAGGTCCACTATGAAATACATTCGTAAAAACACCGGAGATCCAATGTGGGAGCGGGCTTGCTCGCGAATGCGGTGTGTCAGTGAATGCATCTTTGCCTGACCCACTGCATTCGCGAGCAAGCCCGCTCCCACATTTTTAATCTTCATGTGCTCCAGATTCTCGGTGATACAGCCTCGCGGCCCAGCACGGCCGGGCGCAGCAGGCGCCACAGTGCGATCAGCCAGGCTCGCGCCAGCAGCGCTTCACTGGCCAGGCAGCGGGCCACCAGCAGGCCGGGCAATTGGGTCAGGTCGCCGCGTACCGGGTGGGGCAGGGAGCGACATTGCTCGAGCAGTTCAGGGTCGAATTCGCCGGTCACCAGCAAGGTCGCAAACACCGGTTGCCCGTCCAGCCCGATGGGTGAGTCGAGCAAACCGTCGGCGCCCACAATGCGCTGGCGCTCATGCCAAATCAACTGGCCGTCGCGGCGGATATCCAGGTGCGACTGGAAGTGCCCGAGGTCGAAACGCTCGCCGCTGGCGGGGCGCCCGAGGGCGACCACGTCCCAGTAAAACAGCCGGGCATCGCCTTGCAGGTCGATGCGGGTGGTGAGTTCGGCCTGGGCGGCGCTGAACACGATGGTCTCCTGCGGCAGCCATTCCAGCGTCGCGCCCGCCTCAACCGTCAGCTCCAGTTTCTGATACGCCGGCCCGCCGGCGCGGTACCACTTGGCCGCGCCGGGGCTGGTCAGTTGCGCCCACGCACCTTCGGCGACATGGGCGCTGATATCGAGACGATCACCGCCGGCAATCCCGCCCGGCGGGTGCACGATGATGTGCTGGCACACCTCGGGGCCTTCGGCGTACAGATGCTTTTGCACCCGCAGCGGGCCGAGGTGGCGGCGCATCACTGGGCGCGTGGTGTCGCCGAAACGCGCGTAGCCGAGTTCCAGCTTGGCGTGCCAACTTGGGGTGAACAGCGCGGTGGGGGCAGGTAGGGTCATGGTCAGTGCTTATCGTTAGGACGCTACAGATTAGATCGTAACGAGCCCGCGCACACCCTCGCTTTCCATATTTTCTCCACGCCCCTGCTGGACGATTTCGCCCCGGGACATCACCAGGTACTGGTCGGCCAGTTCCGCGGCAAAATCATAGAACTGCTCCACCAGCAGAATCGCCATGTCGCCGCGTGCCGCGAGCTTCTTGATCACCGCGCCGATCTCCTTGATCACCGACGGCTGGATGCCTTCGGTGGGTTCATCGAGGATCAGCAGGCGCGGGCGGCTGGCCAGGGCCCGACCGATAGCCAGCTGCTGTTGCTGGCCGCCGGACAAGTCACCACCCCGGCGTTGCTTCATTTGCAGCAGCACCGGGAACAGCTCGTAGATGAAGGCGGGCACTTCCTTGGCTTCGGAGCCGGGGAAGCGTGACAGGCCCATCAGCAGGTTTTCTTCCACTGTCAGGCGGCCAAAAATCTCCCGGCCCTGGGGCACGTAAGCGATACCGGCGTGCACCCGCTGGTGCGGCTTGAAGCCGGTAATGGCGCGGCCTTCCCAGTTCACCGCACCTTCCTTGGCCGGCAGCAAACCCATCAGGCACTTGAGCAAGGTGGTCTTGCCCACGCCGTTGCGGCCCAGCAGGCAGGTGACTTCGCCGACTTTTACCTCAAAGGAAAGCCCGCGCAGGATGTGGCTACCGCCGTAGTACTGGTGCAGCTTGTCGACTTGCAGCATGTTCAGTTCCCCTTAATGATCGTTCCCACGCTCTGCGTGGGAATGCCGCAATGGACGCTCCGCGTCCGCCGTGTGACGCAGAGCGTCACCGGATGCATTCCCACGCGGAGCGTGGGAACGATCAGGTTCAGCGGCCGAGGTAAACCTCGATCACCCGCTCATTTTCCTGCACCTGTTCCAGCGACCCTTCGGCCAGCACGCTGCCCTGGTGCAACACCGTCACGTGGTCGGCAATCGAGCCGACAAAGCCCATGTCGTGTTCCACCACCATCAGCGAATGCTTGCCCGCCAGGCGCTTGAACAGCTCGGCGGTGAACTCGGTTTCGGCATCGGTCATGCCCGCCACCGGTTCATCCAGCAGCAACAGTTGCGGGTCCTGCATCAGCAACATGCCGATTTCCAGGAACTGTTTCTGGCCGTGGGACAGCAAGCCGGCCGGGCGATTGACTGAAGCGGTGAGTCGGATGGTGTCGAGCACTTCGCTGATGCGATCTTTCTGCTCACCACTCAAGCGTGCCCGCAGGCTGGCCCACACCGATTTGTCGGTCTTCTGCGCCAGCTCCAGGTTTTCAAACACGCTGAGGGCTTCGAATACCGTGGGCTTCTGGAACTTGCGACCGATGCCGGCCTGGGCGATCTGCACTTCGCTCATGCTCGTCAGGTCGAGGGTTTCGCCGAACCAGGCCTTGCCGTGGCTGGGCCGGGTCTTGCCGGTGATCACGTCCATCAGCGTGGTCTTGCCCGCGCCGTTGGGGCCGATGATGCAGCGCAATTCCCCGACGCCGATGTACAGGTTCAAGTCGTTCAACGCCTTGAAGCCGTCGAAGCTGACGCTGATATCTTCCAGGGTCAGGATCGTGCCGTGGCGGGTGTTCAGGCCTTTGCCGGCAGCCTGGCCGAGGCCGATGGCATCGCGGGCGCTGCCCTGGTCTTTATTGGGTTCAAGGATAGGTTCGAGCATGAAGTGCCTCATTGGTCGCCCCTTTTCTTCAGCAGGCCAATCACACCCTTGGGCAAGTACAGGGTGACGATGATGAACAGCGCACCGAGGAAGAACAGCCAATACTCAGGAAACGCCACGGTGAACCAGCTCTTCATGCCGTTGACCACACCGGCGCCCAGCAGCGGGCCGATCAAGGTTCCACGCCCGCCGAGGGCCACCCACACAGCGGCCTCGATGGAGTTGGTCGGCGACATTTCGCTGGGGTTGATGATGCCCACTTGCGGCACATACAACGCGCCCGCCAAACCACACAGCACCGCGCTCAACACCCACACGAACAGCTTGAAGCCACGCGGGTCGTAGCCGCAGAACATCAGGCGATTTTCCGCATCCCGAAGTGCCGTCAGCACCCGGCCGAACTTGCTCTGGGCCAGGCGCCAGCCGATGAACAGGCTCGCCACCAACAACACCACGGTGGCCACAAACAGCGCCGCTCGCGTGCCCGGCTCGGTGATGCCAAACCCGAGGATGCTGCGGAAATTGGTAAAGCCGTTATTGCCGCCAAACCCGGTCTCGTTGCGGAAGAACAACAGCATCCCGGCGAACGTCAGGGCCTGGGTCATGATCGAGAAGTACACGCCCTTGATCCGCGAGCGGAAGGCGAAGAACCCGAACACCAGTGCCAGCAATCCCGGTGCCAACACCACCAGGCACATCGCCCAGAGGAAGTGGCTGGTGCCGGTCCAGTACCACGGCAACTCGGTCCACGACAAAAAGGTCATGAACGCCGGCAGCTCATCGCCGGACGCCTGGCGCATCAGGTACATGCCCATGGCATAACCGCCCAGCGCAAAGAACAGGCCGTGCCCGAGGGACAACATCCCGGCATAACCCCACACCAGGTCCAGCGCCAGGGCGACGATGGCGTAGCACAGAATCTTGCCCACCAACGTCAGGGTATAGGCGGAAACGTGCAGCGGATTTTCCGGTGACAACAGCGAGAACAACGGCAGCGCCAGCAGCAGGATCAGCACCACTGCACCGACCGCGACGGTCACCTTGGGGCCGGCCTTTTGCGCGGCCGTAAGCATCAATGGCTGGTTCATCAGTCGATCACCCGTCCTTTCAGTGCGAAGAGTCCTTGCGGGCGTTTCTGGATGAACAGAATGATCAGCGCGAGGATCAGGATCTTGCCGAGTACGGCACCGATCTGCGGTTCGAGAATCTTGTTGGCTATCCCCAGGCCGAAGGCGGCCATGACGCTACCGGCCAACTGGCCGACGCCGCCGAGCACCACCACCAGGAACGAGTCGATGATGTAGCTCTGGCCGAGGTCCGGGCCGACGTTGCCGATCTGGCTCAGGGCCACGCCACCGAGGCCCGCTATGCCGGAGCCGAGGCCAAAGGCGAGCATGTCCACGCGTCCGGTGGGCACGCCGCAGCAGGCGGCCATGTTGCGGTTCTGGGTGACGGCCCGCACGTTGAGGCCCAGGCGCGTCTTGTTCAGCAGCAGCCAGGTCAGCACCACCACGAACAGCGCGAAGGCGATGATCACGATGCGGTTGTACGGCAGCACCAGGTTGGGCAGCACCTGGATCCCGCCGGACAGCCACTCGGGGTTGGCCACTTCAACGTTCTGCGCACCGAACACCAGGCGCACCAGTTGGATCAGCATCAGGCTGATGCCCCAGGTGGCGAGCAGGGTTTCCAGCGGGCGGCCGTAGAGGTGACGAATCACCGTGCGCTCCAGGGCCATGCCGATGGCGGCGGTGACAAAAAACGCCACCGGCAGCGCGATCAGCGGGTAGAACTCGATGGCCTGGGGCACGTAGCGCTGCATCAGCAACTGCACCACATAGGTGGAGTAGGCGCCGAGCATCAGCATCTCGCCGTGGGCCATGTTGATCACCCCGAGCAGGCCGAAGGTGATCGCCAGGCCGAGCGCCGCCAGCAACAGGATCGAGCCCAGGGACATGCCGCTGAAGGCCTGGCCGAGAATCTCGCCCACCATCAGTTTGCGTTTGACCTGGGCCAGGCTGGTCTCGGCGGCGGTGTGCACCGTGGCGTCGGCTTCGACGCCGGGAGCGAGCAGGGCTTCCAGGCGAGTGCGGGCCAGCGGGTCGCCGGTGCCGCCGAGCAAGCGCACGGCGGCCAGGCGCACGGCCGGGTCGGGGTCTACCAGTTGCAGGTTGGCCAGGGCGAGACTGAGGGCTGTGTGTACGTCATCATTGGTTTCGCCGGCGAGTTGCTGGTCGAGGAATTTCAGCTGCGCAGGTTGTGCACTTTTTTGCAGAGTCTGGGCGGCGGCAAGGCGCACCTTGGGGTCGGCAGCGAGCAATTCCTGGCTGGCTTGCACGTTGTCGATCAGGCCGCGCAGGCGGTTGTTCAGGCGTACGGTCTTGGTTTCGCCGTTGACGCTGATCTGGCCTTGTTGCAGGGCGTCCACCAGCTCGATGCGCGCCGGGTCGGGCTGGGCGGCCCAGTCCTGGAGCAGCTTGGCTTGTTGCATCGGGTTGGCGTTGATGAAGTCTTCGGCGTCGCTGGCGTGTGCGGCGAGGGGCAGCAACAGCAGGGCGGCGAGGATGAAGCGGTATAGGGCAGTGGGCATGGCAGTTTCCTATAGATCGTTCCCACGCTCTGCGTGGGAATGCCGCCTTGGACGCTCTGCGTCCGCTGTGTGACGCAGAGCGTCACGGGATGCATTCCCACGCGGAGCGTGGGAACGATCAGTGCGGCGGTCTTAGTTGCTCTTGACGGCGTAATCCGGCTTCTTGTCATTGCCAGGGATATACGGGCTCCACGGCTGGGCACGAATCGGCTCCTGGGTCTGCCACACCACCGAGAACTGCCCGTCAGACTGGATCTCGCCGATCATCACCGGCTTGTGCAGGTGGTGGTTGGTCTTGTCCATGGTCAGGGTGAAGCCGGACGGCGCGGCAAAGGTCTGCCCGGCCATGGCTTCACGCACTTTATCGACGTCGGTGGACTTGGCTTTCTCCACCGCCTGCGCCCACATGTGGATGCCCACGTAGGTGGCTTCCATCGGGTCGTTGGTCACGGCTTTATCCGCGCCCGGCAGGTTGTGGGCCTTGGCGTAGGCTTTCCAGTCAGCGACGAATTTCTTGTTCACCGGGTTCTCCACCGACTGGAAGTAGTTCCAGGCGGCGAGGTTGCCCACCAGCGGCTTGGTGTCGATGCCGCGCAGTTCTTCTTCACCCACGGAGAAGGCGACGACCGGTACGTCGGTAGCCTTCAGGCCCTGGTTGGCCAGCTCTTTGTAGAACGGCACGTTGGAATCGCCGTTCACGGTGGAGATCACCGCGGTCTTGCCACCGGCCGAGAATTTTTTGATGTTGGCCACGATGGTCTGGTAATCGCTGTGGCCGAACGGGGTGTAGACCTCTTCGATGTCTTTATCCGCTACGCCTTTGGAGTGCAGGAACGAACGCAGAATCTTGTTGGTGGTGCGCGGGTACACGTAGTCGGTGCCCAGCAGGAAGAAGCGCTTGGCGCCGCCGCCCTCTTCGCTCATCAGGTATTCCACCGCCGGGATCGCCTGCTGGTTCGGCGCCGCACCGGTATAGAACACGTTCGGCGACATCTCTTCGCCTTCGTATTGCACCGGGTAGAACAGTAGGCCATTGAGTTCTTCGAACACCGGCAATACCGATTTGCGCGACACCGAGGTCCAGCAACCGAACACCACGGCGACCTTGTCCTGGGTCAGCAACTGGCGGCCCTTTTCAGCGAACAGCGGCCAGTTGGAAGCCGGGTCCACCACTACCGGTTCAAGCATCTTGCCGTTCACGCCGCCCTTGGCGTTGATCTCGTCGATGGTCATCAGCGCCATGTCTTTGAGCGAGGTCTCGGAGATCGCCATGGTCCCGGACAGCGAGTGCAGGATGCCGACCTTGATGGTCTCGGCGGCCTGTACCGTCCAGGTCATGCCCATCGCGGCGATGGATGCCGACAGTGTGAAAGCCTTGATCAAGCTGCGACGCTTCATTGTGCAATCTCCATGACTCAATGATGTGATGAGGGAGTGATTGCAAAGGCTGTGCCGGGGCGCGCAATCGTGGTGCGCGCGAGCCGTGACCGGGCTGTGGGGGTGGGCGATGCACCAATGCGGCGCCAATCAACGCAGGCTGTGCGTGCAGGCGCACCCGGATGGTGCCTGGCGCCCCGAGCCTTAACTATCTAATGCCTGCGTCCAGCCAAACCCTTGAAAGTGAAGCCTGCCTGGTGCCCCCGGCAACCCAGGGGCAGCGCCAGTTTTCTTAACTTCACTCAAGTGACGATGAACATGGACAGTACTCACATTCAAGACGATCAAGCGGCGAGCACGCGCAGGCCGGTTCCCCATCTGGGGCCGGCATTCGTCACCGACCATGATGCCGCCCATTGGGCGCATCAACAGATCGGCAACCGGCGCGAGACGGTATTTGGCGGGCTGGTTTTCAAGCGTGATGACGGGATGTACCTGCCAAGCGTGCCGGTGGCCGGCACCGCCACTGCATTCGATTTCCAAAGCGACCTGCTCAAGGTCGATGCCAACAGGAATTTCCTGGCGTACGAGGGCCACAGCGTTCACGCCCTGTACAGTTCGCGCGGCGAGGATGGCACCCGACGCTCCGCGCAGATACAGCACTGGACAGGCGCGCAGCGCCGCCTGGATCGCAGCTTTTTCCCCATCAATATCCTGCGCATCATCATCCAGGTGCGCATGCTGTGCACCCGTTACTACCTGTCCGGGTTCTATGGCTCGCTCATCCAGTATGAAAGCAGCGGCTCTGCGACTGAGGCCAGCTTCTTGAACAAGTTGATGGCGGCCAAGCCTGCGGCCGATTTCGACGACTACATCGCCTTTATCAATCAGACGGCCAGGGCCGGCTACCTGCGGGTCATCGTTGCCAACGCCGAGCTGGGTGGAAAGCCTGGCCAACTGCTGGCGCCGTGGACCCTCAATCAGACCCTGTCGCAAATCGGGCAGGACGCACTGGCGCCTCTCGCCAGCCAAGTCAGCCGCCGGTGGCAGGACGCGGTGCGATCAGTCTTGCCGCCGCTGGGGTTTGCACGGCAGGAGAGTCTCTTTGGCTACCTGTACAAAAGCGCGTCGAACCAGTACGTGGCCGAATTTCCGTCGGATGAACTCAAGGCGGCGTTTGCGCTGACCAGTGGCAAGTTGTCACTGCCAAAAGTGCACAAGGCGGACAGTGAGTTTTTGACCTTCGGTATTTACTGCTCCCTATCACCGCAAGCGAAACCGACCGTGGCGAAAGAGTCGTGGCTGGCGGAAAACTTCTTCACGGCTTCTGCGTTGGCTGCCGTGGTGATGATGGCGGGGACCGACGACCTGGGCTTGCACTTTTACTTGCGCGCCAACGACGGCGCGCTGCTGATGTACCACTGCACCGGCTCGCAGGCGCAGTCCCAGCTGTTCGCCAATCGCGGCGCGGATCTCGACGGACGCTTGAAGGACGCTACCTTGAGCCCTTCCGAGTTTGTCCGGCAAGTGGCTGCCGTGGGCACGCTGACGGTGGTTGAGCCCGGACGGGTATGGGACAAGGCCGGGGTGGTAGGAGCGCAATGGCGCGCCTTCGCGAAAGTCCATGCGTCGCTGAGCCCTGCCTTCGTCACTGCCGATGATGTCGCACGCTACCTGCATTACAAGGTGGGTTCACCCCACGGCTCTTTTCTCCAGGCTTACATCTTCAAGCGCAGCGATGGGCTGTTTGTGGCCTCCAGGCTGTCAGACCCTGACAGGTGGCTGTCGTTGTGGGGCGGGGCATTGCCCACCGACAACGCTCTGACGCGGGTCGAGCTTGAAGGGCACCAAATGGTTGGCGAGTTCAATCGACCTGTCTACGACCTGGCCGAGGTGCGTGCCAACTATCCTCAAAAAACCTCGCGACAGCTGGCGTTCCTGATCAGTACACCGTCGACTCAAGCGATCGACATGACGCTGGTTTTTTCCGATCAGATCAAGGTGCTTTACACCAGCGGAACGAACGGTACGTTGATCAAATACGCTGTCAGCGGCTCTCGGGCCGAGCGTGAATTCGGCGAGTACCTGGCACAAGTTGAACGCGATGGCCAGGGTGTGGCCCGCGTACAAGGTTTTGACGGCACGCGTGAAGGGCTGATCAAAGAGCTGGTAACACTCGGTGAGTTGACGGTGCTGCTGGCGGATGAGACCTGGTACAACGTCCAGGGCCGGGTCCCGGCCACCTGGGAACCCGAAACGCCTTTCGCCGCCGCAGCCCCCATTGATACGCCGCTGAGCTGGGTTTTCACTGACCTGGCAACCGCCGCCCGTTATGCCCATGACCGTATGCAGGCAACGGCGGATGGCCGGCGAGTCGGTTGCATCCTCAAGCACTCGAGTGCAGAGCAGTATGTGGTCAGCGAGCCTTGCGCACCGATACCCGCCGGCAAAACCCTTTTCGTGTTGGCGAATGTTTTTGGCAATGCCAGCCTGCCGCCAGGCTTCGCCCTGCGTGGCTGGTACTGCCGCAGCGCACCGGACGCCACCGGCATCGGCGCCGAACCCTGGTTGTACGAGGGCTTTATCGACACCACGGATTTTGCCCAGGGGATTGCCGCGCTGCGCATCCACCCCGAGAGCAATCTGGCCTTCTACCTCAGCACGGCGGACGGCGCTCAGCTGGCCTATGACGCTTCCGGCTCGGCCGAGGAAAGCCAGCTCTACCAGGTGCTGCCCGATGGCCGGGTGACGGACAACGGGCTGGGGGATGAACTGCGGGCCGCCACCGTGACGCCCCACGACGTGATCCAGAAGGTTGCCGCCGCCGGGGCGCTGTCGGTGTTGCAACCGGGCACGTTGTGGGATGTGGCGGGGCTGGTCGCCGACACCTGGCGACCTTACGCCCTGGCACCCCGCCCGCAACTGAGCCGCGGGTTTCTCCAGGTAGAAGACGCGGCACGCTACGCCCACGGGCAAATCGGCAGCTGGCGTGAGGGCGAATACTGCGGCTATATCCTGCAGCGCCCGGACGGTCTCTACGTGGCCACCGAGCCATTGCCGGCCAGCGACGCCGGGCGCTTTGCCCTGGGCGTTGTCTACCCCCAGGACGTCAAGGGCCGCTCACTGCTCCCGCCCGGTCACATGCTGAAGGCCGTGTACGGTTCCAGCCGCGGGGTTTCGTTGCTGGAACCCGAGCGCCTGCAGCGCCCGGGCTGGTCGCGGGACGATGCCTGCCTGGAGGCGCAGATGTTCAGCGCCCTGGACGTGCACACGCTGATCCGCAATCGCCAACAGGTGTCCGTGGCCTACCTGTCGGGCGCCGAAGATTGTTTGCTGGCGTATGACCTGATCGACTCTGCCGCCCAGGCGAACCTGTTCAAGGCGCTCGACCCCTTGCCCCATCGCAGCCCAACGGCCCTCAACCTGGCCAGCGGCACGCTGACGGCGCGGGAGTGGATCAGCCAGGTGGCGGCGGCCGGCAGCGTGCGGGTGGTGCAGGCCAACCCGTTGTGGGGCGCGCCGGGGCTGATCGCCGAACACTGGCGGCCACGCCTGCCGATACCCCGGCGCGAACGTCCGGAGCAGATTGCCTATGGCCCGGTCTGCGCCAGTGCCGCTGACGCGGCTCGGGCACTGCACACGCGCCTGGACCATGAAGCACCGACGCAAACCGGTTTCGGGTTCATGCTCAAGCATCGCGATCAGGACGCTTTTGTCTGCTCCGAGCTTGTACCCGCCTGGGATAGGGCCGGGCTGTTCGCCTTGAGCGCCGTGTTTGCCGTGGATGACGAAGGCGAGTTCATTTACCCCACGGGTTATCAACTGCACGCCTTGGTTTACCGGCGCAACTGGATGCCACAGGGGCTGACCACCGCCGAACACTGGCTGGCGCAGCATTTTATTTCGGCCGGGGATCTGGCCAGTGCCACCGTCGAGGCCAAGCGCCAACGGGAGACAGGCGCACTGACGGGCTTGCCGGTGTTTATCTCGACACTGGACCAGGCGCTGCTGCAGGTACAAACGCCGGTGGCATCGACGCTGTTCAACCCGGTCCGCCAGTCGTCGGGGGTCTTTGAAGACGTGCAGACCTTGATGGCCAGCGGGCAGCTCTCGGCGGTCGGGTTTGTCAACGAAGTGGCGAAGTTGAGCTGGTTGAGCGTTTTGGTGCCGAGCGAATGCTGGGCGTTGGCGGGTAAGCTGGATGTCAGCCAGGCCCCATGGACCGCCTTCGCCAACTTCATGCGTCGCCCATTGAGCCCGCTGTTCAGCAACCAGGCCGATGCGGTGCGTTACGTCCAGCAACAGTTGGGCACACAGCGCGACACGCTGCAAGGCGGGCTGGTGTTGCAGCGCAACGGCAAGTTTGTCGCGACCCTGGCGGTGCCGGTGTTGAGTGAAGACTTCGACCCGAACGTCATCCTGCCGGGCCTGGACGTCAGCCAGGCGCTGCTGGCCCCTGGTTGGAAAATGGTCGCGCGCTACCGGTCACGTGTCGCCCGGGTGCTGGAGTTCTGGTTACCCTATGAAGAAAACGCGGTGTATCAAAACCTGTTCTCGACCAAAGTACTGGAGACCGCCCTGAAGTCGGGTCACCTGTGGACCCACGAATACCTGCTGACGCCCGACGGCTCACTCATCGGTTTCAGTACCCAGGACGCCGAGCGCAGCTTGCTGGATTCGGCCCATCGCAACGAAGCGACGCAGTTGCTCAGCCACCTGGAAACCTCCCTGGCCCCCAACAGCCTGGCGCTGCACGACCCTTACAGCAATGCCGTCGAGCAGCAGATGCGCAGCGGCCGCAAGAGCCCCACCGAGCTGGTCAATCAGCTGGCGCGGGTGGGGACTTTGCAGGTACTGGAGGGCGGCCCGTTGTGGGGCACTGCCCAGCGTGTGCCGCCGGGCTGGATGCCCGGCCTGGCCTACGTTGCGCCGCAGGCGGCGGTCCATGCCGTGGCGGATCGGCAGCTGGGCCCGGTGTTCAAGCATGCCGACGACGCGGCACGCCATGGTCATCAATACGCCCATGCGCGCACTGAACTGAGCTTCGGGGTGATTCTCAAGTCCTCCGACAATGGGCATTTTGTCGCCTGCGCACCGGTCAAGGGCGACGACCTGGGCTTTGCCCTCGACCGGGCGTTCCTGCGCGGGCAGTTGCCGAGCGGGTACAGCCTGCAAGGCCTGTATCTGAGACTGCCGCAGCGTGCTGCGCCCGAGTTGCCCCAGGCCGAAGGCTACGCGCAACTGATGGCTCCGGCCGTGGTGCTGGCGGCGCTGAGCTTTTTGCGGGTGGCACAGAGTGAGCGGTTCCTGGCGTTGCATGTGTCGTGTGCCGACGGCTCACTGTTTCGGTACCAGGCGGTGAGGATCGACCCGGACTGGGATTCCAGCCGCCGGCAGGCGGCGTATCTGAAACACCTCAACAGTCGTGGCAGCATCGACAGCCATGTGTTGAAACTGGTGGAGTCCGGCGAGCTGCGGGTACTCGACAGCAGCCCGTTCTGGGATGCCTTGTTGCCCCGGATAACGCGCCTGGCCACGACACTGGCAGTGCGCGATACCCGCATGGCCCTGGGCCCGTTGTGCGCCCACCCGGACGATGCCGCGCGCCAGGTATGGCAACAGGTTGTGCCGCTGGAGCATCAGGCGCGGCTGGGAGCGGTGCTGGGCAACGGCGACAGCGACACCTTCATCGCCGTGCAACCGGTGGCAGACCCGGGCCCCTCGGTGGCCGTGGGACTGCGGCCGGACACACCGGCCTACAAGGCATTGTTCGAAGGCATCATGAACCTCGGCTACCCCGGCACATCGACCCGCTACCCGGCGGGCTACAAGGTGATGGGCGTCCAGCAGTTGTTCAAGCTCGACACCGAGCGCCAGCATCTGGCGGATCGCTACGAAGAAGGCCTGGCCCACAACTTCATTGCCCAGAAGGAAATCCGCGGGTTCATCGAGATGCTGCGCCAGGACAAGATAGCGGGGGCGCGTTACTACTTCACCCCGGTGCACGGCGCGTTGATTGTGTATGAGCCCAGCTATCACGCGGACGAAAGCCAGTTGCTGCGCGATGACTGGATCGACGAAGACACGGGTGTGGTGAAGGTCAAGCCCAGCGAGGTGATCCGCCGGTTGGCGACCTCTGGCAAGCTGACCATCCTGGAAACCGATCGCTTCTGGCAACCCCGCAGCCAGGTGGCGCGGCGCTTGTTGCATGCATTCAAGCAGGCCGACCAGGGGGTTTAACGCCGCCGCATCAGCCCGATAAAAAACAACCCGCCAATGGCCGCCGTGGCCACGCCGATGGGCAGGTCTTCGGGGGCAATCATCGTGCGGGCCGCCACATCCACCCACACCAGGAACACACTGCCCAACAGCACGCACACCGGCAGCAAACGCCGGTGTTCGGCACCTACAAGGCGCCGGGCAATGTGCGGCACCATCAGCCCGACAAAGCCGATGGAGCCGCTGATGGACACCAGCACGCCGGTCATCAGCGAGGCGATCAGGAACACCTTGAGCCGCACATTGCGCGCGTTCAGGCCCAGGGTCACGGCGGTCTGTTCGCCGGCCATCAGCGCGTTCAACGGGCGAGCCATCCCCAGCAGCAACACCAGCCCCAGCAACACGGTGGCGAAGGGAATGGCCAGCAGTTCCCAGCGCGCCAACCCGAGGCCGCCGAGCATCCAGAACATCACCGCCGAGGCGGCGCGATGGTCGCCCATGAACAGCAGCAAATTCGCCACCGCCATCATCACGAACGACACCGCCACCCCGCACAGCAGCAGGCGGTCGCTCTCCAGCCGACCGTTGCGACTGGCCACCGCCAGCACCACGATCATGCTCAGCAACGCACCGATGAACGCCGCGATGGGCAGGGTCAGCAAGCCGATCACTTCACCCACATGCAGCACCACGATCACCGCACCGAGGGTGGCGCCGGAAGTCACGCCCAGCAGGTGCGGATCCGCCAGCGGGTTGCGCGTTACCGCCTGCAACACCGCGCCGATCAACGCCAGCCCGGCGCCCACCAGGGCACCGAGCAACATGCGCGGCACGCGGATCAGCCACACGATATGTTCCTGCCCCGCGCTCCAGTCCACCTCGCCAACGCCGAAGGCTTTATGCCGCAGGATCCGCCACACCACGTCCACCGGTACCCGCGCCGAGCCGAACCCCAGCGAGACCACGCACGAGATCAGCAACAACGCGCCGAGGGCACTCAGCAGCAGGGCATAGCGACGGGTGATCATTCGCCGTGAAACCCCTTGGCCAGGGTTTCAACCGCCAGCACGTTGTCGATGCCCGGCGTGGCTTGCACGTAGGGGATGACGATAAAGCGCTGGTTCTTGATCGCGTCCACCGATTGCAGCGCCGGGTTGTTCAGCAGGAACTGCTCTTTTTGCTCGGCGGTGATTTCGCTGTAGTCGACGATCACGATGACCTGCGGGTTGCGCTCCACCACGGTTTCCCAGTTGACCCGGGTCCAGCTGGCGTCCACGTCATCGAGAATGTTGCGCCCACCGGCGGCGTCGATCAGCGCCTGGGGCATGCCCAGGCGGCCGGAGGTCATGGCGCGGTCTTCGCCGCTGTCGTAGAGGAACACGCGGGGCTTGTCGGCCGGCAGGTTTTCCTGCACTTGGGCGACCTGTGCCTGCATCTGCGCGATCAGTGCATTGGCGCGGTCCTGCACGTCGAAGATCTTGCCCAGGTTGCGCAGGTCGTTATAGGTGTCTTCCAGGGTGGCCGCCGGGCGCTTCATCACGAAGGCACAGGACTCGGTCAGCTCGTAGACGTTGATGCCCAACGGTTGCAGGGTTTGCGGGGTGAGGTCGCCACCGACGCGCATGCCGTAGTCCCAGCCGGCGAAGAAGAAGTCGACGTTGGCATTGAGCAGGGTTTCCACCGACGGGTATTTGCTCGCCAGTTCCGGCAGGCCGTCGAGAATCTGCGCCATTTCCGGGGTGACCGACTTCCAGCCGGTCACGCCGCTGTAGCCGGCCATGTGCGACTTGAGGCCCAGGGCAAGCATCATCTGGGTCATGTTGATGTCGTGGCTGACCGCGTGTTTTGGTGCCTCGGCGAAGGTCACTTCGCGGTTGCAGCTCTGGATTTTCAGCGGGTAATGGGTCGCTTCGGCGAACGCTTGAGCAGTGCCGAGCAGCAACGCGAGAGACAACAGGGAGCGCAGGATCATGGTTGGGTTATCCAGGTAATTCGGGGGTAGCCGGACAAGGGGTGAGTGTCGATCAATGCTTCAACGCCGAACACTTCGCGCAGCAATTCGGCGGTCAGCACTTCGTGAGGTGTGCCGCTGGCGACGATGCGCCCGTGGTTGATCACGTACAGCCGATCGCAGAACGCGGCGGCCAGGTTCAGGTCGTGAATGCTGGCCAGGGTGCCGATGTTCAGGCGCTTGACCAGTTGCAGCAATTGCAACTGGTAGCGCGGGTCGAGGTGGTTGGTCGGTTCGTCGAGGATCAGCAGTTGCGGTTGCTGGGCCAGGGCGCGGGCGAGGATCACCCGCTGCTTTTCTCCGCCCGAGAGGGTGGCGAAGGCGTGGTCTTCAAAGCCCAGCAGGCCGACGTTATCGAGGGCCTGGCGGATCAGGTTCTGGTCTTCAAGCGTATCGCTGTCGAACAGGCCCTTGTGCGGTGTGCGGCCCATGGCGACCACTTCATCCACCCGCAGGCCGAAGGCGTCGGGAAACTCCTGGAGCACCACGGCAATGCGTTGCGCGCACCACTTCGAGGATTGCTTCCAGACGTTCTGGTGTTCCAGCAGCACCTCACCGTCAGCCGGTTTGCTGAACCGATAGGCGCAGCGCAGCAGGCTGGTCTTGCCGCTGCCGTTGGGGCCGATCAGCCCGACGAACTCACCGGCGTTCACGTGCAGGCTGGCGTCACGCAGTTGGAACTGGTGATGACAGTGCTCGTGGCCTGGTGGGGTCCAGGCGAGGGCGGTGAGGTTGAGTGAGGTCATCTTTACTCTCAGGTCCAACACAGGACAAATGTGGGAGCGGGCTTGCTCGCGAAAGCGGTGGATCAGTAACAGATACAGTGCCTGACACACCGCATTCGCGAGCAAGCCCGCTCCCACATTTGGACAGTGTTGCGTTCAGTTAGAAGGTGTAGTCCGCCGTCACGAAGAACGAGCGCGGCTCGCCCAGGATCCATTGCTGGCCGTCGTTGTATTGGCTGACGGCGTAAGTGCGGTCGAACAGGTTATTCAATTGCAGGCCCAATGTCGTGTTGCGCATGGCTTTCCATGAAACGCTGGCGTCGACCACGGTGTAGCTCGGCACTTCGCTGGTGTTGGCGGTGTTGGCGAAACGCGAGTCTACATAACGCACACCCGCACCGGCACGCACGTCGTCAGTGATGGCCTTGCTCAGCCACAGGTTGGCGGTGCGACGCGGCACGTCGGTGGGGCGGTTGCCGTCGCGGGACACGGTCTGGCCGTTGACCACTTCGGAGAAGTCGTCGTACTGCGCCCGCACGATCGCAGCGTTGGCTTGCAGTTGCCAGGCATCGGGCAGTTGCAGGTCGAGGCTGGCTTCCAGGCCGTTGGAGGATTGCTGGCCGACTTGTTCCTTGAGGGTGGTGCCTGGAACGCTCACCAACAGTTTCTTTTTGACGATGTGGTAGGCCGCCAGGGTCCATTCACCACGGGAATCCCAGAACGCCTGCTTGAGGCCGATCTCGGTTTGCTTGGCGGTGGACAGGCCGAACTGCTGCTGGCTCGGGCTCAGGGTGATCAGGCTGCCAACGCCGTCAGTGCTGGTGGCGTATTGGCCGTAGACCGAGGTGTCCGGGGTGATCGCGTAGACCAGGCCGGCTTTCCAGTTGTTGCCGGTAAAGGTCTTGTTGGAGTCGCTGCCATCCACCAGGGAGTCACTGTCGATGTGCAGGTAATCGCGGCGCACGCCGGTGATCAGCGACAGTTTATCGTTCAGTTGCAGGCGGTTTTCGGCGAACGCAGCCAGCTGTTTGGTGGTGCTGACGGACTGCGGAATGAAGGGGCTGGCGCTTTCAAACGGCTGCGGTACCGGGTGGTTGATGTCCACCGGTTGGCCGGCGTTCGTCAGGTCATCGAACGGCGAGTTGCTGGCCAGGCGGAAGCGAATGCGGTTGTACTCCACCCCCGTCACCGTCTGGCTGTCGAGGCCGAACAGCGTGTGCTTGAAGGTGAAGGTCTGGCGGTCGCCCACCTGTTCCTGGTTGTGCTTGATGCCCAGGTAGCTCTGGCGCACCAGGCCGCCGTCGACGTAGTTGTAGCTCTCGGCGTTCTGCCAGCGCCGCTGGTTTTTCAGGTAGGACAGTTCGTTGGTGGCGGTGACGTTGTCGTTGATCTGCCACTCGCTGGTCAGGCGCGTCCACTGGTCGTTGTAGTGCTGGATATCGTTGCTGACGTTGTAGTTCTTGTCCCGCAGGCCCTTGTGCAACTGGCCGTTGATCAGCGGTGTGCCGTAGTCGTTTTGCGGGGTCTGGTCGCCGTAGTCGGAGGCCAGGGTGAAGCTCAGGTTGTCCGCCGCCTGCCAGCGCAGGGCACCGCTGACGAAGTCGCTGCCGGACTCGCCGCGGTCGATGAAACCGTTGCTGCGCAGGCGGTTGATGTTCAGGCGATAGCTCAGGGTGTCGGTCAGCGAGCCGCCGCTGTCGAGGGCTTGCTGCTGGCGGTCATAGGAGCCGTAGCCCAGGCGGATATGGTTTTCGATCTCGCCCTCGAAGGGTTTCTTCGCGATGGTGTTGATCACCGCGCCGGTGGCGCCCTGGCCGTACATCACCGAGGCCGGGCCGCGCAGTACGTCCACCCGCTCAACGGACCAGGTGTCCACCGGGAAGGTGGAAGTGCCCGCGCCATCGAACATGCGCGCGCCGTCGTACAACTGCAGCACCGAGCTCTGGCCGGTGAACCCGCGTGCCGACAACGAGGTACCACCGTCGCCCGGCGTGCCGGTGCGGCTGATGCCGGTGGCCCGGGAAATCGCGTCCTGCACCGTGGCATCGCCCCGTGCGCGAATCTGCTCGCCGGTCTGGCTTTCAACGCTGCCCGGGGTTTGCAGGGCCGTGAGGTTCAGGCGTGAACCTGCCGTGGTCGGGGTGTTCAGGTCGACGCGCTCGTCGTCGACGGCGGGGGCTGAGACGGCACTGGCGGGAAGCGTCAGGGCCTGGGCAGTGTTTTGAAGGGCGAGCAGGCACAGGCCGGACGCAAGGTACTTGTTCATCGGACGATAAATCGCTTCTTCGAGACGGTACTCGCCGCAGGGCGCGGCGAGTGGGAGAACACATTAAGTGTTACAATATAACACTTTGTGCGGCGTGGGCGAAAGCCCGCGTAAGACTACATAACGCCTCTAGGTAGGGCATCTCGTCTGTTTCACGCTGAACCTGAAGCAGATTCACGTTGGCCAAACAGGCGTGAAAGCACCAGGCGATCCAGTGCCCAGACCACGATCAGCGAGGCGCCCACCAGCGGAAAGACAATCGCCAGCCCGAGCATGATTACCATCGCGGTTTTCCATTTCGGCAGGTCATGGCGCAACGGTGGAACCCCCAGGCTGCCCTGTGGCCGACGCTTCCACCAGATCACCACACCGCTGACGGCGCTGAGCAGGATCATCAGGCAAATCAGCAGCACGATGATCTGATTGACCACGCCAAACATCTTGCCTTCGTGCAGCATCACGCCCGATTCGGTAACCCGCGCCACGCTGTTGTAGTGCTCCCAGCGCACATCGGCCAGGACCTTGCCGGAGTATTGGTCCACATGCAGGGTGGCGTCATTGCGCGGGTCGTTGGCGAACACCGCGAGGGTGAACACGCCTTCGGCAGTGGTGGGGAAGGTGATGCTGTAGCCGGGTTCGACCTTGCGTGAGTTGGCGAGGTCGACCACCTGTTGCAGGCGGATGACCGGGGCGGCGGGGCCATGGCTCATGCCGGCGTGGTTCATGTGCTCGGCATGCTCGCCAGACATCGGCATCGGCGTGTTTTCCATGGCCCACGGCACGGTTTGTTGGCTTGCGGTGTTGAGGCTGCGGGCCTGCTGGTCGGACTGCGGCACGTTGTTCCACATGGCCGCCGGGAATTTATTCCACAGGTCGGCGTATTGCTTGCCCCAGAAGCCGGTCCAGGTCATGCCGCTGAGCAGCATCACCAGCAGAAACGCCGCGCCCCAGAAACCGGCGACCGCGTGCAAATCGCGCCAGAACAAGCGGCCGCGACTGCCCAGCCGTGGCCACAGAATGCCCGCCGCCGACTTGCCTCGCGGCCACCACAGATACACGCCCGAAATCACCAGCATCACACCCCAGCCGGCGGCCAGTTCCACCAGGCGATCGCCGACGGTGCCGATCATCAACTCACCATGCAGCGCACGGGCGATGGCTTGCAGGTTGTACTTGGCGTCCTGTTCGCCGAGCACGGTGCCGCGATACGGGTCGACGAATACAGTCACTTCGCGCCCGTCGTTGTGCATCACGAATTGCGCGCTGCTGGTGGCGTCGGCAGGTGGCAGGTACTTGCTGATTTTGCCTTGTGGATAGGCAGCCTGGGCACGTTGCAGTTGCTCGTCGGCACTCAGCGCGTGTTCGGCGCTTTGCACGGTCAGCAGGTTGCCGTACATCAGCGGGTCGAGTTGGGGTTTGAACAGGTAGATGATGCCGGTCAGGGCCAGCAGCACCATGAACGGCGCGACAAACAGCCCGGCGTAGAAATGCCAGCGCCAGGCCAGGTTGTAGAAGGAAATCTTCGGTGGGTTCATCAGGGTGCTCCGCAAAGGCTTGGATTTTTTGTGTTATCGAGGACGCCATCGCGGGCAAGCCCGCTCCCACAGGGGAATGCATTGCAACTGTGGGAGCGGGCTTGCCTGCGATGCGCTTAGAAGCTCATGTCCACCTTGGTCCAGAGCGTGCGCCCCGGTTCCTTGATGGCTTGCGGGTCATTGGCCGGGTAGCCGAACCCGGCGTTGCCGGCCAGGTTCAGGTGCTCGGCGTACGCCTTGCCGAACAGGTTGTCGACGCCGGTGCTGACCTTGAAATTCTTGTTGATGCGATACGCCGCGTTCAGCGAGAACACGCCAAACCCCGAGCTTTTGTCGAAGTCCTTGCCCACCACGTTGCCCTTGTTCTGGTCGATGCGGTTTTGCGCCGCGACCACCCGCCAAAAGGCGCCGGCGCTCCAGTCGTCCTGGCTGTAGGTGAGCCCGAAGCGCGCATCCAGCGGCGGGATCTGCGGCAGCGGTTTGCCGTCGCTGGTGTTCTTGCCCCAGGCGTAGGCGAAGGTGGCATCGGCCTTCCAGTTGGCGGTCAGCTTGTAGGCCGCACCCAATTCACCGCCCATGATTCGCGCGTCCACATTGCGCGCCTGGGAGGTGGTGCCCATCATTCCCGGCTGGTAGTCGAACAGGATGAAATCACGCACCTGGCCGACGTAGCCCGAGGCCCAGGCGTCGAGATCGGCGGATTTGTATTGCAGGCCAAAATCCAGCTGGGTGGTTTTTTCAGGCTTCACACCGTCGAAGGCATTCACGGAACCGACCGACCCGGTGTCGGGAGAAAACAGCTCCCAGTAATCAGGGAAACGCTCCGAATGCCCAAGCCCTGCGTACAGGGTGGCAGGGCTGTCCGCCAGATCGTGCTCGTAGCGCACAAAGCCCGACGGCAGCGTATCGGCGCGGGTTTTACCGGCGGTGGGGTTGGGGCTGCTCATCATCCCGGAGCTGATGGTTTGCCGGAAATCCTTGGCCGAGGCGCGGTCGACGCGGGCGCCGGTGATCAGGCGGTCGCGGTCGGCGGCGTACCAGGTCAGTTCGCCGAACACCCCGTAGTTGTGGAAGTTGGCGTCCTTGCTGCGGGGCAGGTCCTTGTAGGTGTCGACGCCCATGGCGCTGCGTTCGCGGTGTTCGTTGGTTTGCGCATCAATGCCGCTGATCAACTGCACATCGGCCCAGCGCCAGGTGGCCTTGATACGGGCGCCGAGGGTGCGGCGGTCGACGTTGGCTGCCATGGGACCGGCCATCATCCCGGTGCCCGACGGGACGCGCAGGGTGTAGTTGTCCATCACGTGGTCGGCGTAGTTGTAGTAGACCTGCGCTTCGACCTTATCCAGCACCTCGCCGATGTTTGACTTCTCGAAGCGCAATCCGAGGCTCTCGCGCAAAAACTGCGAACCGTCCATGCCACGCCCGGCGTAGCGGGCTTCGCCATCGCCACGGCCGGCGGTGAGTTCCAGCAGGGTGTCGGCGTCCGGGGTCCAGCCCACGGCCACGTCGCCGTTCCACTTGTCGTAGCGCGAGGCGACGGTGTCGTTGTTGCCGTCCTTGTAGTCATCGGCGTGGGCCTGGTTGCCGATCACCCGCACATAACCCAGCGGCCCGCCGGCTGCTGCGTCGACGACTTTGTCGAAGCGCCCGTTGGAGCCCGCCAGGATGCTGGCGTTGACCCGCGTGCCCAGCTCGCCGAATTGCTCGGGCTCGCGCTCGAACAGGACCGTGCCGGCTGAAGCGCCCGGGCCCCAGAGCACGGTTTGCGGGCCTTTGATCACGGTGAGCTTGTCGTAGGTTTCCGGTGAGATATAGGAGGTGGGCGCATCCATCCGGCCGGGGCAGGCGCCGAGCATCATGCTGCCGTTGGTGAGGATGTTCAGGCGTGAGCCGAACATGCCCCGCAGCACCGGGTCGCCGTTGGTGCCGCCGTTGCGCACCAGGGCGAAGCCGGGGATGGTCTTGAGGTAGTCGCCGCCATCGCTGGCGGGCACCGGTTGGCGCGGGTCTTTCGGGTTGGTGACGACGGTCAGTGGTGAGCTGGGGGCAATGGCGGTGATCACCGTCGGGCTCAGTTCATTGTGGTCGGCATGTTCGTCGGCGTGGGCCTGTGGAACCAGCAGCGCGCCACACAGAACGGCGAAAACGGGAGTACATCCCAAACGGGTGTCAGCAGAAAACCTGGACATGAAAAATTCCATCATTCATTCGTAAACAACACGGCCAGCAGCCTGCGGCTGTCTGTCTAAAGTCGGCCGGGGTGAAGTAACGGTGTGAAGTGCTTACGTGATGATGGGCGGGGCACGGCTGCGGGCACCGGGGAACACGGTTTGCCGGGCATGGCCCAGGCGTGGGGCGGGGGTCAGGGCGTTGGCGGGCGGCGGGCTGCCGAGGGTGACAAACGACACGCTGCCAGGCAGCGCCGGGCAACTGAAGAGCAGGCTGCAATAGCCGCACTTTTCCCAGAGCACGTGGTGTTCGTCGGGTGCTTTGTGGTGATCGGTCGCAGGCTTGGCGGCGCCATGGCAGCTCGGCGCGTCCATGGACATTTCCATCGACATGCCGGCGTGATGATCCATCGGCATCGCTTGGGAAATCAGCGGACCGATAAAGATCATCAGCATGGCGAACAGGCTGATCCAGCTGCCGCGCATAAGGCCTACAGGCTTACGGCGGTGCGGGGACAACCTGGCGCGTGGGGCGCCCATCAAGGTTTATCTATTGGGCGTGCATGTGTTCGTGGCCGGCCATGGGTGGCTGCTTCTGCACTGACACTTCCACCTTCACTGGCCCGGCCTTTTCAAAGTTCAGGGTCAGCGGAAAATGCTGGCCGTCGCGCAAAACGCTGCGGTCCTTCAGGTCCAGCAGCATCACGTGGTAGGCCATGGGCGCGAACGCCAGGTCACCTTTGGCCGGCACCGCGACGCTGGTCACCTGCTGCATCTTCATCAGATCGCCCTGCATCACATGCTCATGCAGTTCGGCCTTGGCGGCCACGGGCGTGTCGACGCTGAGCAAGCGATCCGCATGCTCGCCCTGGTTATGAATCACGAAATACGCCGCGACGGTCGGCGCATTGGGCGGCAGTTCCTGGGACCAGGGTTCGCTGACCACCAGTTCGCCGACCTTGAAGTCTTCGGCATTGGCAGCAGCACACACCGGCAGCAACAACGCAGCCAGAAGCAGGGAAGATTTGAGCATGGCAGTTCTCCAGAACGGTTCTAAACGCAGTTCACTTGCGAAGAAATCAGACCGTTGGAGAGGCGCGGGGGTTAAGGCTCGGCCATTGCTGGCGCGGGGTGGGGGATTGCAATGACGGCGGCGGCAGGTCTTGCACCGCGTCGAATCTTGCGAAATAGAGTGTTGGTGAATGCCCCGGCAACGCCACTAATGGCGCCGAGCCCGAGCAGCACCAGCAATGCTGCATGGTGGAGTGATCGTCCTGCTGCGGCGCCGGAATCTCCAGCTTGCCCAGGGCAATGGCCGTCAGCTTGTTGGCATTGGAGGAGCAGAAACTGCCCCACAGCAGTTGCTTGACCGGGTCATCCGCCTGCTGCATCGCACCCGCCAGCGGCATGGCAAACGCATTGAACAGCACTGCAAGGCAGGCTATCCAGGCAATTGCAAAGCGTTGACGGGCCATGGCGGACAATCCGTAGGGTTAAGCGATCAGGTGGGTATTTAGCCTGATCGGGGAGGATAAGTAAAAAGGGGCGGTGTGGTTTGGTGTCGCAGTGCTGGGTTTGAGGATAGACGGGAATCAAGGATTTCCATTTTTTTCAAATGGGCCGCGATGTTTAGTGCGACAGCTGAATGCTGTGGGAGCTGGCTTGCCTGCGATACAGGCGACTCGGTCTTCCTGCTGGAACGAGGTGATGCTATCGCAGGCAAGCCAGCTCCCACAGTTTGGATTGTGTTCGATTCGAATGTGGCGGCCCTCCACAGAAACTTCCGACAGTGATTGGCGGTTGTCCTTGGGAAACTCAATCTCTAGTCTCCGAACACCACTGCAAACTCAGTGGTCGGGCGTCGCGGCCCGGATCCTATAGGCGCTAAGCGCCATCGTCTGCTTTCAGTTGACGCTTTTTTATCGTCTACTGTGCGGCGCTATGGTGGCTGTGCGCGGGATACCTTCGGGTATGCCGGGTTGCCTAGGGACCGGTCCGCGAACCTGCGCACAGCTGCCACCTTCCATCGCGTCGCGGCGATCAGTGGCAGCTCCACATCCCTTAGGAGCTTCACAATGATTAAACCTACCCCCAATCCCCCCTTTCGGCTGTTCACCGTAGCCGACGGAATCAGCACCGAAGACCTGTTGGTCAACCTCATTGAAACACTCGTCTCGGCCAATGCGCTGAGTTGCGACTTGGCGTTTAGCCTGGAAGGATCGAAGCGAGAGGAGTTGTTGGGGCGTCGCTCAGTTGATCGAGCTGGCGGAGTTACTGGCTGATCGGGTGCACGAAGGTGGCGGAAAACGCATTTAACACTTCGATGATCGATCGTTCCTGCGCTGATGTGTGGGAATGATCCCGTGAGACGCCTTTAAACGTCCCAGCTTGCTTCCCGTATGTGATTGAAGTTCACGACATCTACGCTGTGCTGATGAGCAAATCCAGCGACTCTTAGGTCATCTGTCAAAACTAGATAATTATCTTTGGCTGCACAGATAATACCGACGTCGGTAAGTCCGTAGGGCGACAGCTCATAATCGCAACTTATATCAAGAGCAGGGCAGTGAATCTCAATGACTGTCGATAATGATTTTTTTAATGTTGCGTAGAAGTCGTGTAGCTTGCTCCCATAAAGCCCGTTTGTAAGGTTGCTGACTTCCGCAAGTATAGGAGGAGTTGAAATAAGCTTTTCGAATTGATCAATCACGTTAAGCAGAAGTTTGTAATCTTTGGCGGTGTACCCGCTTGTTCTTTTGAAGCCTGCAATACTGGGTGTGCCTCCGATCAGTGCCAAGAGCAGCAGGTTAGTGTCGACTATGATTCCTTTTCTTCGATATTGCCGGATATATGTTTCGATCATACTTCGCGGATCTTCATGGAGCGGAACTCGCCAGTCTCCGAGTCAATGAAGAATGTTTTATATTTTCTTGCGTACATTTGTCCCGCTAAAGATGCGCCTAATCGTTGATATTTATCAGGGGCTGGAACATTGAAGTCAAGTGTTATTGCCCACGTTTTGTCGCCTGGGTTTAACTCGACTTCCTCAAGCATCAAGTCCTGAAGCACTGTTTCCTGGCCGAGAAAGTCATTGGCTGCTGCCTTGGCAACTTGCACGGCTTCTTTGACGTCTATCATGTCAGCTCCTGAATAGAATTGAGTCTGGCTTGAACTGTTTCTGGAGTGTAGCACTTCATGTTGTGGATTCATCGCCGTCCCTTTAGTCACAAATAGAGTTGATAGAGGTGGGCGATGATCCTGATCTATCGAATGAAATCTGCCAATAACTCGATTGTTTCTGCGGGCGACAAAAGCTCCTGATCCACCGCCACCAACACCGGCCGCCTCAACACCAACACCGGCACCCCCCGCTCCCGTGCCACTTCCAGCTTCGGCTCGGTAGCCGTGCTGCCGCTGTTCTTGCTGATCAGCACATCAATCTGCCGCCGCTCAAACAGCGCCCGTTCATCCTCGATCAAAAACGGCCCACGGGCGCCAATCACTTCGCAGCGTTCATTGCCGGGGTACACATCCAGTGCGCGCAGTGTCCAGAACTGCTCGGCGGGGATTTCGTCGAGGTGTTGTAACGGTTCACGGCCCAGCGTGAACAGTGGTCGCTTGAAGGGTTTCAGAGCTTCAATCAACTCCGCCCAGTCACCGACTTCGCGCCAGTCATCACCCGCCTGTGGCTGCCACGCCGGGCGGCGCAGGGCCCAGCAGGGAATGCCACACACACCCGCAGCACGGGCGGCGTTGGCGCTGATCTGTGCGGCATACGGATGGGTCGCGTCCAGCACCAGCTCGATACCTTCATCGCGAATGAACTGCGCCAAACCTTCCGCGCCGCCATAGCCACCGACGCGCACCTGGCACGTAAGGTCGGTGGGAACGCGGCCAACACCCGCCAGGCTGTAGATATGTTCGGGCCCCAGTGTGCGGGCGATGGCCAGGGCTTCCGTCACGCCGCCCAACAGCAGGATGCGTTTCATAGCGGCTTGATCACTTCCAGCAGGGTGATCGGCAGCGCCTGGCGCCAGGTATCAAAGCCCCCCAGTGGCTGGGCCTGGGCCACATGAATGCGGGTCAGCTCGCCGCCGTGTTGTTCGCGCCAGGCCATCAGGGTCATTTCACTTTGCAGGGTCACGGCGTTGGCCACCAGCCGGCCGCCCGGGCGCAGGTGTTGCCAGCAAGTGTCGAGCACGCCGTCGCGGGTGACGCCGCCGCCGATGAAGATGGCGTCCGGCGCTTCCAGCCCGTTCAGGGCGTGGGGCGCGGTGCCGCGAATCAGTTGCAGGCCGGGGACGCCAAGGGCATCACGGTTATGTTCGATCAACAGTTGCCGGCCTTCATCGGCCTCGATGGCCAGGGCGCGGCAGCTGGGGTGGGCGCGCATCCATTCGATCCCGATGGAGCCGCTGCCCGCGCCCACGTCCCACAGCAGTTCACCGGGCATCGGCGCGAGGCGGGCGAGGGTCATGGCGCGCACGTCGCGCTTGGTCAGTTGGCCGTCGTGCCTGAAGGCCGAGTCCGGCAGCCCTGCCAGGCGTGACAGGCGCGCTGTGTTGGCGTCGGCCACGCAGTCGATGGCCAGCAGATTCAACGCGGCAATCGGTTCGCCAGGCCAATCCCGGGCGATGCCGTCGATGCGGCGCTCATCCGGCCCGCCGAGGTGTTCAAACACACTCAGGCGACTTGCGCCAAACCCGCGCTCGGCCAATTGTGTGGCAATCGCCGCCGGGCTCTGGCCGTCATTGCTCAGCACCAGCAAACGCACGCCGCTGGCCAGATGCGCATTCAGCGCCGCCATCGGCCGGGCAACCACCGATAGCGTCACTACCTCTTGCAACGGCCAGCCCAGACGCGCCGCCGCCAGGGACACGGAAGAGGGCGCCGGCAGGATCAGCAGCTCATTGGCGGGCACCTGCCGCGCCAGGCTCGCACCCACGCCATAGAACATCGGGTCGCCGCTGGCCAGCACGCACACCGCTTCACCACGCCTGGCCAGCACCGGCTCCAGGGAAAACGGGCTGGGCCACACCTGGCGTTCGCCACGGATGCACACCGGCAACAAGTCCAGCTGGCGTTGCCCGCCAATAATGCGCGAGGCGCGCAACAGGGCGTGCCGGGCGTTTCTGCCCAGGCCCTTGAAGCCGTCTTCACCGATGCCTACTACCGTCAGCCAGGGCGACATATGAATTCCTTGAACGACATCCGACGGGCAGGCTTTTCATGCCGCCGGACAAAGCAGGCATAATACCGCGCCTTTACCCGTGAACCGGTAGCCCCGTGAAACCAATACCACCGTCCAATACCTTGCGCCCCTCGGCCTGTCCGGGGTTGCTGCGTATTGTCCAGGCGTTGGATGGCGGGATTTGCCGCATCAAACTGGCGGGCGGTTCGATCCGTGCCGAGCAGGCGTTTGCCGTGGCCGACGCCGCCCAGGCCCATGCCGGCGGGGTGATCGAGGCGACCAACCGCGCCAACCTGCAGATTCGCGGGATCGGCGCCGAACAGGATGCATTGATCGCCGCCTTGCTGGCCGCCGACCTGGGCCCCAAGCGTGCCGCCGGTGATGATGTGCGCAACCTGATGCTCAGCCCCAGTGCCGGCATTGACCGCGAGATGCTGTTCGATACCCGACCGTTGGCCGACCAGATCCTCACCACCCTGGAAACCCACCCGCGTTTCCATGAGCTGTCGGCCAAGTTCGCCGTGCAACTGGACGGCGGTGAAGCCCTGGCGATGCTCGAGCATCACCACGACCTGTGGCTGTCAGCCTTCGATGCCAATGGCAACACGCTGTTGGCATTCGGCCTGGCAGGCTGCCCGGCGCGGGATGCGCCCTTGGCGGCGGTACCTTTGGCGCAAGGGCATGCACTGGTGGTGGCGGTGCTGGAGCGGTTCCTTGAACTGGCCCGGCCTGATCAGACCCGTATGCGCCATCTGCTGGCTGAAACCGCTGTGGATAACTTTTTGCGGCAGCTGAATATGCCATTGCAGCCGGTTGATGGCTTTTCAAGGCACTCCAACCCCGCGCCGCTGCACCTGGGAAGTTATCCACAGCGCCAAAAAAACCAGGTCTACGTCGCCGCCGTCGCACCCTTGGGCCGCCTGGATTCGGCGATGCTCAGGGGCGCAGCGCAGTTGGCCGTCGACCATGGCGACGCCACCTTGCGTGTCACGCCATGGCAAGGCCTGCTGCTGCCCAATATCCAGGATGCGGCGACTGTCACCGAACGCCTCGAACAGCTTGGCTTTTTGTGTTCGGTGGACCAACCCCTCGCACGGATGATCGCCTGCACCGGCGCCGGCGGTTGCGCCAAAGGCCTGTCCGACACCAAGGCCGACGCCGTGCAACTGGCCGCGCTTGCGCCCGGCCACAGCGTGCACCTGTCCGGCTGCCCGCGTTCCTGCGCGGCCGCACACACCGCGCCGGTCACCCTGCTGGCGGTAAGTCCCGGCCACTACGACCTCTATTTTCGCGACGCAGGCCTGCCCGGTTTCGGCCGCCTGCACGCGCGCACTCTTTCTATTGAAGCGGCGGGCGCCTTGTTGCGCGCTCACCCACGGAGCAACACCGATGATTGATTACATCCGCGACGGTCAGGAGATCTATCGCAACTCCTTCGCGATCATTCGCGCAGAAGCCCGGCTTGATCGCATCCCTGCCGACCTGGAAAAACTCGCGGTGCGGGTGATTCATGCCTGCGGCATGGTCGACGCCATCGACGGCCTGCAATTTTCCGAAGGTGCCGGCAAGGCCGGGCGCGAAGCCCTGGCCGCTGGCGCGCCGATCCTGTGTGATGCGCGGATGGTCTCCGAAGGCGTGACCCGTACGCGCCTGCCGGCCAACAATCAGGTGATCTGCACCCTGCGCGACGACAGCGTGCCGGAGTTGGCCCGCAAGCTGGGCAACACCCGTTCCGCCGCCGCCCTGGAGCTGTGGCGCCCGCACCTGGAAGGCAGTGTGGTGGTGATCGGCAATGCGCCGACAGCGCTGTTTTACCTGCTGGAAATGCTCGACGCCGGCGCGCCAAAACCTGCACTGATCCTCGGTTTTCCGGTGGGCTTTGTCGGCGCCGCCGAATCCAAGGCGATGCTGGCGGCAGACAGCCGCGGCGTACCGTTCGTGATCATGCAGGGCCGCCTCGGCGGCAGTGCGATGGCCGCCGCCGCGGTCAACGCCTTGGCCACGGAGGTAGAATGATGCCGGCACGCGGACGTTTGATTGGCCTGGGCGTAGGCCCCGGCGATCCGGAACTGATTACCCTCAAAGCCCTGCGCCTGCTGCGCGAATCGCCGGTGGTGGCGTACTTCGTGGCCAAGGGCAAGAAGGGCAACGCCTTCGGCATCATCGAAGACCATTTGGTGCCCCAGCAAACCCTGATGCCGCTGGTGTACCCGGTGACCACTGAAGTGTTGCCGGCGCCGCTGTCCTACGAGCAAGTGATCAGCGATTTCTACGACACCGCCAGTGTCGACGTTGCGGCACATCTGGACGCGGGGCGCGATGTGGCGGTGATCTGTGAAGGCGACCCGTTCTTCTACGGCTCCTACATGTATTTGCACGACCGCCTGGCCGAGCGCTACGAAGCCCAGGTGATCCCGGGTGTGTGCTCGATGCTCGGTGGCGCCTCTGTACTGGGCGCACCGTTGGTGTACCGCAACCAGAGCCTGTCGGTGCTTTCCGGCGTGCTGCCCCATGACGAACTCAAGCGTCGCCTGGCGGATGCCGACGCGGCGGTGATCATGAAGCTGGGGCGCAACTTCACCAAGGTGCGTCAGGTACTGGAAGAATTGGGATTGGCGAGCCGGGCGTTGTACGTCGAGCGCGCGACCATGGCCAATCAGAAAATCGTCGCTCTGGATCAGGTCGATCCGACGTCCTCGCCGTATTTCTCGTTGATCATCGTTCCTGGTGAAAGGTGGCAAGGCTGATGACGGCTCCCGCGATTGTCATCCTGGGGCAGGGCAGCCTCGCCACGGCCCGCGCTATCCAGCAGGTGTATCCCGACGCGCTGATCCACGGCCTGGCCGGGCGGGTCGAGGGCGCAGATCAGGCCTATAACGAATTCGGCGCCAGCGTGCGCCAGTTGTATCAACAGGGCACGCCGATCATCGCCCTGTGCGCCGCCGGGATTGTGATCCGCACCCTGGCGCCGCTGTTGCTGGAGAAGGGCGTCGAGCCTGCTGTACTGGCCGTCGCCGAAGACGGCAGCGCGGTAGTGCCGTTGCTCGGTGGCCTCGGTGGTGTAAACGTGATGGCGCGGGAAATCGCCGCTGCCCTGGACGTTGCCGCCGCGATCACCACCAGTGGCGAGCTGCGTTTTGGTACCTGCCTGCTTAACCCGCCCCATGGTTATCAGCTGGGGGATCTGGAGCTGGGCAAACGCTTTGTCTCGGATTTGCTGGCTGGCGAATCAGTACGCATTGAAGGCGCGGCGCCGTGGCTGGATCAGGCCAACTTGCCCCAGGATCAACAGGCGCGCCTGGCGATTCACGTCGGCAGTGCCGAGCGCACACCTGCGGCCAATGAGTTGCTGATTTATCCGAAGACGGTGCTGGTTACCTGCCAGCCGGGGCCGCAACTGGCCGGGCGAATTCGTGCGGCGTTGCAGGATGCCGGGCTCGCCGTGCAGTCCCTGGCTTGCCTGCTGGCGGCTGAAACGGAGATGGCCGATTCGTCATTGCACGAAGCGGCGTTGGAGCTGGGCGTGCCATTGCGCTTCGCCGATCTGGCGCCTCAGGCGGACATCGCGATCACGGTGGCCGAGGCTCCTCTGGACCTGTCCCTGATCGGTCGTCCCCGTGGCCGCCTCGCGGTGATCGGTCTGGGCCCCGGCGCTGCCGAACTGATGGTACCGGCAGTAAAAGCCGAGCTGGCCCGCTGCACTGACGTGCTGGGTTACGAAACCTATGTGCGCATGGCCGGGCCGTTCCGCGCGGACCAGATCCAGCATTGCACCGACAATCGCGAAGAGATGCAGCGCGCGCGTCATGCCTTTGAGCTGGCGGCGCAGGGGCGTTCGGTGGTGGTGGTGTCTTCGGGTGACCCGGGTGTATTCGCCATGGCCGCCGCGGTGATCGAAGCCTTGCACGAGTCCAGCGACCCGGCCTGGCATCAGGTCGACCTGGAGATTTTGCCGGGCGTGTCGGCATCCCTCGCCACGGCGGCCCAGGCAGGTGCCCCGCTGGGGCATGACTTCTGTGTGATGTCACTGTCGGACAACCTCAAACCCTGGTCGATCATCGAGAAGCGCCTGGACCTGGCGTCCCAGGCCGACCTGGCGCTGGCGTTCTATAACCCGATTTCCCGTGCGCGGCCCTGGCAGTTGGGACGCGCCCTGGAAATCGTCGCGCAGCACCGCACGCCTGAAACACCGGTGGTCTTGGGCCGTGACATCGGTCGCCCGGGCCAGACCCTGCGAGTCACCACCCTGGGGCAACTGACGCCGGAGCAGGTGGACATGCGCACCATGGTGCTGATCGGTTCGTCCACCACCTGCGTCTTTGCGCGGGCAGGTGGTGGCGAGTGGGTCTACACGCCACGTTGGTACGGCGAGAAACCCGCCTCCTGAAAACAACGGCGGCCCCGCCATGGGGCCGCCTTGAAACGTCAGTCATTGATGCCGGAAAGGTCTGCTTGCCGAGGTTTTTTTGCATCGGCTCAAGTCATACCTTTCTCTACGGCTTGAAGAAAAGCACGGCGCTTTTGTGTGCCGCCGCCTCATCCCCAGCGTTTACTCAGCTGCGCCGCCTGCAGTGATTTTTCCTGCGGGTCGTGGCGCGTCCCGTGGTCAATTTCCAGCAGCTCAAAATCCCCGGCAAGTCGACTAGTGTTGGCGTTGAGCCCCATGTTGGGGGTTATGGAGAAATGGCTATGGAGCGAAACAACAAACGGATCAACAGCGCAAAAAGGAGGAAGCTGATTGCCGCTTACCGGCTTCCGGGCGCGCCCGGCCTGGCGTCGGGGTTGAGCGCGCCGGTGAAGCCCGAGGCGGATGATGAGCTGGACGCGGCGGTGGTGAACAACAGCGTCATGTCGTTTGTGCAAGGCATGACCAGCCTCAACAAGGAGTACACCCGCAAAAGCTATTTGCTGGCGAGCAGCTACGTCAGCGATGTGCTGCGGGTCGCCCGGGGCACAGAGGCCTGGTACAACGAATTCATCAAGGTCATGAGCAGCCTCGGCTGGATGCCGGTCAGGAGCAGTTTCGAGCGGGTGTACACCTCTCGCAAGGGGCTGTCGGTACAGCTGGCGGCGCTGAACCTGATGGCGGCCACCGTGGCCTCGACGTTTCTATCGGGGCCGCTGATCAGTGTATTGCCCAAACGGGTGGCGGAGGCGGTTGAAGCCTTGAAGCAGCTCCCGGCCTCATTTGAGTTATTCAAGCGAAATACCACCACGCGTGACGGTGGCGATTTCGGCTTGGCGTCCTGCTCGGAAATCGCCGGGGAAGTTTCGATGGTGCTGGTGACGTACAGCTCCCACGGCGTCAGCAAGCAACTGGGCATACCGTTTCTGGAGTGGGACAGTGCATCCGTCGAGGCCTTCAGTGGCCGCACGTGCCTGGTGCTGAACAGCTCGGTGGTCAACGAAGACACGATTCAACTGCTGCGGGACAGCGCAGGGGACAAGGTCCGCCTGGCTATCGCCAACTACAGGATTTGATCTACGGCACCAGGTAACCGCGTACACCGGTGAAGATGATTTGTGCGGCCAGGGCGCACACGAACAGCCCCATCAACCGGCTGACAATCTGCAAGCCCTGGTCGCCGAGGATGCGTTCGATACGGTTGGACAGGTACAGCACCACGCCCACCGTCAGGCTGGCCAGGGCGATACTGAGGATCGCGGTGATCTTGTCGTCCCAGTGCGGCTGGCTGACGCCCATCACCAGCAGCGCACCGATGGTGCCGGGGCCGACGGTCAGGGGAATGGTCAGCGGCACGATGGTCACGTCCTGCTGCACGTTGTCGGTCTGCACCGCTGACTTGCCCTGGGCCATGCCCAGGGCCGAGATGAACAGCACACTGCCGGCGCCGATGCGGAAGGCGTCGACGGTGATGCCGAACACACTGAAAATCACCCGGCCGAACAGGTAGAGCAACACGCTCGATACCAGGGTGGCGAGGGCCACTTTCCAGGCCAGGCGCCGCCGCTCCTTGCTGGAGTAACCGCGAGTCAGGCTGATAAAGCAGGAGAGCACGAAGAAGGGGCTGTAGAGCACCAGCATCTTCAGGTAAACGCTGAATAGCACGTGGAGCATGGGCGCGGCTCGCGGCGGGGACGAGTGGGGAGTCTATCAGGCGCCACGGAACAAATGTGGGAGCTGGCTTGCCTGCGATAGCGGTGTATCAGCCAAAAAATCAGGTGTCTGATGCACCGCTATCGCAGGCAAGCCAGCTCCCACAGGGAGAGCGTATTTCAGGTCAGGTAGGTGCGTGCTCAGGGCGCTGTTGGCGCTGTGCCACCCAGTACTCCACCAGCTCGCGCAATTGCGACAACTCCACCGGCTTGGCCATGTGCCCGTCCATCCCGGCCTGGCGTGCACGCTCTTTATGTTCCGAAAGAATGTGCGCGGTGAGTGCCACGATTGGCGTACGAATCCGCTGGTTGCTGACTTCCCACGCGCGCAGTTGCTGGGTCGCGGAGAAGCCGTCGAGGATCGGCATTTCACAGTCCATCAACACCAGGTCGTAGCGCTGGGCCTTCATTGCCTGCAGGGCTTCTTCGCCGTTGCTGGCGGTGTCGGGCTGCAGGTTGAGCTTGCCGAGCATGCCGCGAATCACCTTGGTGGAGATGCTGTTGTCCTCCGCCACCAGGATCCGGAAGTCACTCGGCACGGTCACCGGGGCCGGCGCGCTGATCGCCGGCTGGCGTGGTTGCACGGAGCCCTTGCTGCGCTGGGTCAACTCATCGGCAAGGGTGGTCTTGAGGGTATAGCCGGCCACGGGTTTGGCGAGGATGCGCTTGATCCCGCAGTTGCGCGCGATGATCTTGCTCGGCGCATTGCTGATGCCGGTGAGCATGATCAGCAGGATGTCGTGGTTCAGGCTCGGGTCTTCCTTGATCTTCGCCGCCAGTTGCATGCCGGTCATGCCGGGCATGTTCTGGTCCAGCAGCACCACGTCGAAATAGTCCCGCAGGTGCGCCTTGGTGCGCAGCAGCGCCAGGGCTTCCTTGCCCGAAGGCACGGCACTCACGTTCAGGCCCCAGGCCGTGCATTGCTGCACCAGCACTTTGCGGCAAGTGTCGTTGTCGTCCACCACCAGCACGCGCGCGCCCTTGAGCGGGCCGTCGAGGTCGGAGGTCGGGTGCTCCAGGCGTTCCGGGTCCAGCGGCAAGGTCAGCCACAGGGTGCTGCCTTGCTGGCTGCCACTCTTGATGCCGAATTCGCCGTTCATCAACAGGATCAGCTGGCGGGCAATGACCAGGCCCAGATGGCCGCTCAGGCGGGTGGCAGAGAGGAAGTTCTTGCTGTGCAACTCGCTGTGCAGCAGGGCGTCGCGCTCGGCGGGTTCCATCGGCAGGCCGCTGTCTTGCACGGCAATGCGCAGGCGCGGTTTGCTGCTGCGCTCGTCCAGTGCGACGACGATCAGTACTTCGCCTTCATCGGTTTTTTGCAGGGCATTTTCCAGCAGGCTCAACAGTGCCTGGCGCAGCCGCGTCGGGTCGCCGCTGATCACCCGGGGTACCTGGGGCTGGATAAAGCTGATCAGCTCGACGTTCTGCTGCTCGGCCTTGGCGCGGAAAATACTCAGGCAGTCTTCGATCAGCGCGTTGAGGTCGAACTGCACATCGTCCAATTCGATCTGCCCGGATTCCAGCTTGGAGATGTCGAGAATCTCGTTGATCAGGGTGAGCAGTTCGTTGCCGGCGCTGTGGATGGTTTGCACGTAGTCGCGTTGCTTGACTGAAAGCGGGGTGCCCAGCAGCAGTTCGGTCATGCCCAGCACGCCGTTCATGGGCGTGCGAATTTCGTGGCTGATCTTCGCCAGGAATTCGGCCTTGGCGGCGATTTCGGCGTTGCTGGCCGCCAGGTCGCGGCTGAGGCTGAAGTTGTCTTCGGTGATGGCGCGCTGGCGTTCGCCCAGGGCCAGGCTCATCAACAGGCCACTGAGGCAGATAAAGCCGAGCAGGGTGATGATCAAGCCTTGTGGCGGCACCAGCGTCAGGCCCAGCAAGGCCGGGAGAATAATCAGCGTGCCGATGTTGAAGATCACCATCGCCAGCATGAACAGGCGCGCCGGGCGGTAGCCCTTTTGCCAGTGATAGGCCGAGACGAACAACATGCTCAGGCCGGCCAGCGCCACCAGGGCGTAGGTGATGATGTTCAGGGGCAAGGTGTTGACGAACAGCAGCAACAGGCCGGTCAGGACGATCAGCAGGATGTCGGCCATCAACAGCTTGTTCAGCGGATGCGGGCCCAGTGGCGCAAAGAAGCGGTAGGCAAACATCAGCCCGCACGGCGCGGTCAGCAGCAGGGCGAGGTAGGCACCGGGGGTTTGTACCGCGTGCCAGTTCGGCAACCACGGGCCCAGCACGTTGAGCAGCAGCGCAAGGCTGAGCAGCAACAGCAATTCGCAGGCGGCGAGCCACAGGCTGCTGCGGGAGCGATGGTAGGCGTAGCGGGTGAGGTTGTGCAGGATCAGCATCACCAGGCAACCGAACAGCAGCCCGTAGATCAGCGTCTGGTTCTGGTTGGCCGCAGCCAGCACGGCCGGCTCAAGGGTGATGTAGGGGCGCAGCTCGTGTTCCGAGACCATGCGCAGGTACACGTCCAGCGGCTTCTGGCTTTGCGGCATCGGCAGCATGAAGTCGCTGCTGGGCAGCGGGCGCTCGGCCTGGGGCTGGCGGGTGCCGGTAGCTTCCTGCTCCACCAGGGTGTCGCCGTCGAGTACATACAGGTTCAGGTGTGACAGGTCAGGGGCGAATACCCGCAGCACTTGCTCGTGTTTGCCGGGTTGCAGCCTGAAGCGTACCCACAACGCACCGTCCGGTTGCGCGGCGGTAATCCGGTCCAGTTCGATGGGGCTGAATTGATTGATGTAGCGGGGCGAGCGGATGTCGCTCAGTTGCAGATCGGCCTGTTCATCAAGCAATACTGCCCAGCCACTGCCTTGTGCGGCGGCCTGGGCCGGGAGCAAGCAGAGCAAGGTCAGCAGACTGACAGTGAAACCTATGGCGATCCTGAGCCAGCGCACGGCGAAATCCCTTCGTAGGTTGATGCATGGGTATAACTATGCGCGGGGCCACAAGCGTAGGGCAAGGGCCAGAGGCCCCTGCCTAACCGAACGGATAGCTGTTTACTGACTTTCGCCACGCTCACGGGCAATGGCGCGGTAGCCAATGTCGGTGCGGTAGAAGCAGCCTTTCCAGTCGATCTTCGCCGCCAGCTTGTAAGCCTGTTGCTGGGCGGCATCTACGCTGCTGCCCATGGCGGTTGCGCACAGTACGCGACCACCGGCGGTGACGACCTTGCCATCCTTGAGCGCAGTGCCCGCGTGGAACACCTTGCCTTCCAGCGTAGCAGCCGCGTCCAGACCTTCAATCACATCGCCCTTGGCGTAGTCGGCCGGGTAGCCGCCGGCGGCCAGCACGATGCCGACGCTCGGGCGCGGGTCCCACTGGGCTTCGACCTTGTCCAGGGCCTGGGCCAGCGCAGCTTCAACCAACAGCACCAGGCTCGATTGCAGGCGCAGCATCACCGGTTGGGTTTCCGGGTCGCCGAAGCGGCAGTTGAACTCGATGACTTTCGGGTTACCGGCCTTGTCGATCATCAAGCCGGCGTACAGGAAACCGGTGTACACATTGCCTTCGTCGGCCATGCCGCGCACGGTTGGCCAGATGACCAGGTCCATCACGCGCTTGTGCACTTCGGCAGTCACTACCGGAGCAGGGGAGTAAGCGCCCATGCCGCCGGTGTTCGGGCCGCTGTCGCCGTCACCCACACGTTTGTGGTCCTGGCTGGTGGCCATCGGCAGTACGTTCTTGCCGTCGACCATCACGATGAAGCTGGCTTCTTCGCCGTCGAGGAACTCTTCGATCACCACGCGCGAACCGGCTTCACCGAAAGCGTTGCCGGCGAGCATGTCGCGCACGGCGTCTTCGGCTTCGGCCAGGGTCATTGCGACGATCACGCCTTTACCGGCGGCCAGGCCGTCGGCCTTGATCACGATCGGTGCACCGACTTCACGCAGGTAGGCCAGGGCCGGCTCGATCTCGGTGAAGTTCTGGTAGTCGGCGGTCGGGATCTTGTGGCGCGCCAGGAAATCCTTGGTGAAGGCTTTCGAACCTTCCAGCTGGGCAGCGCCGGCGGTTGGGCCGAAGCAGTCCAGGCCACGGCTGCGGAACAGGTCCACAACGCCAGCTACCAAGGGCACTTCCGGGCCGACGATGGTCAGGGAAACGTTTTTCTCGGCAAAGTCCGCCAGTTGCTCAAGGGCCAACACGTCGATGGCGACGTTTTCGCACTTGGCTTCAATGGCGGTACCGGCGTTGCCGGGGGCGACGAAAACTTTCTGGACACGTGGGTCCTGGGCAACTTTCCAGGCCAGGGCGTGTTCACGGCCACCGCTGCCAATGATCAAAACATTCATTTCAAAAACCTCGGATGACGCTGAATTCTGACCGTTCCCACGCTCTGCGTGGGAATGCCTCTTGTGACGCTCTGCGTCACGCTTTGGGACGCGGAGCGTCCCGGGCTGCATTCCCACGCAGAGCGTGGGAACGAGCAATCAGTGACGGAAGTGGCGCATGCCGGTGAAGACCATGGCAATGCCGGCTTCATCAGCCGCTGCAATCACTTCTGCGTCACGCATCGAGCCGCCCGGTTGGATCACGGCGGTAACACCGGCTTTCGCGGCGTTGTCCAGGCCATCACGGAACGGGAAGAATGCGTCGGACGCCATCACCGAACCGGCGACCTGCAGGCCGGCATGTTCTGCCTTGATCGCAGCGATGCGTGCCGAATTCACGCGGCTCATCTGGCCCGCGCCGACACCGATGGTCTGGCGGTTCTTGGCGTAGACGATGGCGTTGGATTTAACGTACTTGGCGACTTTCCAGGCGAAGATCAGGTCGTTGATTTCCTGTTCGGTCGGGGCGCGCTTGGTCACCACTTTCAGATCGGCGCTGCCGATCATGCCGATGTCGCGGCTCTGTACCAGCAAGCCGCCGTTGACGCGCTTGTAGTCCCAGGCAGCGGCACGCTCGGCCGACCACTCGCCGCACGCCAGCAGGCGCACATTGGCCTTGGCGGCAACGATGGCGCGAGCCTCTTCACTGACGGATGGCGCGATGATCACTTCAACGAACTGACGCTCGACGATCGCCTTGGCGGCCTCGGCGTCCAGCTCACGGTTGAAGGCGATGATGCCGCCGAAGGCCGACTCGGTGTCGGTGGCGTAGGCCAGTTCGTAGGCCTGGCGGATACCGCCTTCAGCGTCCGGGCTCACGGCCACGCCGCACGGGTTGGCGTGCTTGACGATCACGCAGGCTGGCTTGACGAAGCTCTTCACACATTCCAGCGCGGCGTCGGTGTCGGCCACGTTGTTGTACGACAGCTCTTTGCCTTGCAGTTGGGTCGCGGTGGCGATGCCGACTTCAGCAGGCTTGGCCTCAACGTAAAACGCCGCGCTCTGGTGCGGGTTCTCGCCGTAGCGCATTTCCTGGGCCTTGATGAACTGGCTGTTGAAGGTGCGCGGGAACTGGCTGCGACCTTCTGTGCTGAGGGTTTCAGCGGCCTGGTTCACGGTGCCCATGTAGTTGGCGATCATGCCGTCGTAGGCAGCGGTGTGTTCGAAGGCCTTGAGCATCAGGTCGAAGCGCTGGGCGTAGGTCAGGCCGCCGGCTTTCAGGCTTTCCAGTACGTTGGCGTAGTCGCTGGCGTTCACCACGATGGCCACGTCTTTGTGGTTCTTGGCTGCCGAGCGAACCATGGTCGGGCCGCCGATATCGATGTTTTCGATGGCGGTCGGCAGGTCGCAGCCTGGCTTGTTGATGGTGGCTTCGAACGGGTACAGGTTAACGGCCACCAGGTCGATCGGCTTGATGCCGTGCTCGCTCATGATGGCGTCGTCGATACCGCGACGACCGAGGATCCCGCCGTGGATTTTCGGGTGCAGGGTCTTGACCCGACCGTCCATCATCTCTGCGAAACCGGTGTAGTCCGCCACTTCCACTGCGGCCACGCCGTTGTCCTGCAGCAGTTTGAAGGTCCCGCCGGTGGAGAGAATCTCCACGCCCAGGGCTTCCAGCTCCCGGGCAAATTCGAGGATCCCGGTCTTGTCGGAGACACTGATCAAGGCACGGCGGATCGGCAGGCGGGTAGTCTGGTCGGTCATTTCAATTTCCATCAAAAGCAAAGGAGTCAGCAAAAAAGGCGTCCGTTTTTACGCGGGCGCCTTTCTGGTTTGATTGAATGCTTACAGCAAATCGTACTGCTTGAGTTTCTTGCGCAGCGTGCCACGGTTCAGACCGAGCAGCTCACTGGCCTTGGTCTGGTTGCCCTTGACGTAGTTCATCACGCTTTCGAGCAACGGCGCTTCGACTTCGGAGAGCACCAGGTTGTACACGTCCGTGACGGCAGCGCCCTCAAGGTGGGCGAAATAATTGTGCAGCGCCTTCTCGACACTCCCGCGAAGGGTCTGGCCTTCTTCGCTCGGCGTGTTGAGGTGCTGTTTCAAATTGACGTTGTCGCTCACGGGTGTTGTTCCACTCACTAAAGTCTCGGTCATCATCGTCATGCGGCCACCCCTTCTCCGTCCCCTGTCACCAGGCTCTTGTAACGCTCGGAGAAGAACTCACGAACGTTGGCGCACTGTGCTTCCGTATCATCCAAACGATTGAAGTGGGCGCGAAACTCCCTGGCGCCCGGCAAGGTTGCGAGATACCAGCCCACATGCTTGCGAGCAATGCGTACTCCCATCACGTCTCCGTAGAAGGCGTGCAGGGCGGCCAGATGCTCTAGCAGAATACGTTCCACCTCGATCAGCTCCGGTGCCGGCAAGGTTTCGCCGGTACGCAGAAAATGCTCGATCTCACGAAAAATCCACGGCCGCCCCTGGGCAGCCCGGCCAATCAACAGGCCATCGGCGCCGGTCGCGTGCAGCACGCGCCGGGCTTTCTCGGCTGAGTCGATGTCGCCGTTGGCAAAGACGGGAATCGACACCGCCTGCTTGATCGCGGCAATGGTGTCGTACTCGGCTTCACCGGTGTAAAGGTCGGCGCGGGTGCGGCCATGCACCGCCAGCGCTGTAATGCCCGCCTGCTCGGCGATCTTCGCCACCGTCAGGCCATTCTTGTTGTCCCGGTCCCAACCGGTGCGGATCTTCAGGGTGACCGGCACATCCACTGCAGCGACAACGGCATGCAGGATCTCGCTCACCAACTGCTCATCCTTCAACAGGGCAGAACCTGCGGCCTTGTTGCAGACCTTCTTGGCCGGGCAACCCATGTTGATATCAATAATCTGCGCCCCCAACTCCACGTTGGCCCGGGCCGCATCCGCCAGCATCTGCGCATCACCGCCGGCGATCTGTACCGAGCGGGGCTCGGGATCACCTTCGTGGATCATGCGCATCCGCGATTTGCGGGTGTTCCACAGGCTCATGTCGCTGGTGACCATTTCCGAGACTACAAGCCCTGCGCCCAAACGCTTGCAAAGCTGACGAAAGGGCTGGTCGGTGACGCCCGCCATCGGGGCGAGGATCAAGCCGTTGTGCAATGTGTATGGGCCGATGCGTACCGCCGACATAGGACTTCCCTGTTGTGGGGCCGGATCATTAGAGTTCGAAAAAGGGTTGGCATGATACCCGCTCTCGATGACTGGATAAAGGCTGAATTGGATAAAATCTGAGCAGTTATTTTCTTATCGCCGCAGGTTTGGTCAAAGGCGATGCAGTCAATAATCTGCCGTCAAGCACCGGCCAGGCAGCCGTTTCACTCGGGGGAGTGGAAGCTCAGGCTGTAATTCACCGCTTTGTTGCCCGGGTCGAGGATGTCCAGGGCAATGTGGATCGGCGTCTGGGAGGGCATCTCGGTCACGCCTGCCAACTCGCCGCTGAGGTATTCGGCGGGTTTGAAGCGACGACTGGCGATCATATTCCCGTTCATGTCGGCAAAGCGTAGCTCCAGCAGCGGGAACGGTTGGGAGAATGTCGCGCGGTTATAGATGATCGCGTCCACCACCAGGGCACCGGCAAACTCCGGGTGGCTGCGCACCACCAGGTTGCTGCTCTTGATGTGGGCGATATCGACCCGGGATGGCACGGTGCAGCCCAGTTTCGGGCACAGTTCCTGGAACCATGGGCGGTAGGCGTCCTGGCGTGCCAGGTCGTCGAATTGGTAGGCGACGTATTGTCCCGCCAGGCCGGCGGCGGCCAGCAGCACCAGCAAGCCCCAGAACAGGCGGCGGCCCCAGCCGGAGGAACGCTTCTGTGAATACAGGTGCAGCGGGTCGTCTTCCAGGTCCGAAAGCAGGTCGTCGTGGGCGCCAGCCTCGGGGCGAGGGCGCTTGCGTTTGGGCTGCGGGCGTTCCGGTTGTTCGGGTTCCGGCTCGTCTGCTACGGCGGTTACCGGTGGGTCGAGTTCGTCATCGGTGGGGCTTGTGTGCAGCGGTGGTTCGTCGTCCGGCTCGACCGCTTCAAACGACATCGACGGTTCGGTGCGCTTGGGTTTGCCTGGGCTTGCCTTGGCCGGTTGCGGTTCCTCGTCGGCCGTTTGCGGGGCTTGGGCCCGTTCATCCCGGGGTTCGCTGAACAGGCTGGAGGCCCATTGCTCTTCCTCGGCCTTGGCCGTATCACGGCTGGCGCTGAGGGCATCTTCCTTTTGCCGACGATCGGCGCCGGGCTGGCGACGGTCGGCACCCACGGGTTGGGTGTGCTGGATCTCGCGACGTTCCAGCTTGGCCAGTTCTACGTCGAGGTCCAAGTTATCCAGGTCCAGCTCTTCGGCGGTCCATTGCTTCTGGCTGATGGCTCGCGGCGCTTGGGGGGGCGGTTCTACGGCTGCCGGCGGCTCTGCCGCAGGTGGTGCCTGGGGCGCGGGCGCATTGGCGCGCTGCTCCAGCAGTTGGCGAGCGGCATTGAACACTTGCAGGCACGACCCACAGCGCACCACGCCACGGGCCACGCTCAATTGAGCGTGGTTGACGCGAAAGCGTGCTTGGCAGTGTGGGCACTGGGTGACGAAACTGTCGGTCATGCGGCCATCCGATTCATGCAGGCGCTCATTCTAGCGCCGACGACCACTGATGCGTACCCAGCCATCGCGGTTGGCGATCGGATCCAGCTCAAAATCCTGGGCGTAGGCGGCGGCAACGTCTTCGCCCTGTTCGGCGAGGATGCCCGACAGCGCCAGGCGGCCGCCCGGCTTGACCAGGCTCGACAGCTGCGGCGCCAGGGAAACCAGCGGCCCGGCAAGGATATTGGCCACCAGCACGTCGGCTTGCACCTGGGGCAATTGCTCCGGCAGGTACAGCGGGAATTTCTCTTCAGCGATGTTATTGCGCCCGGCGTTATCGCGGGAGGCTTCCAGGGCTTGCACGTCGATATCGGTACCGACCGCTTCCTTGGCGCCCAGCAGCAGGGCAGCGATCGCCAGGATCCCCGAGCCACAGCCGAAGTCCAGCACGTTGCAGTCTTTCAGGTCCTGGCCATCGAGCCATTCCAGGCACAGTGCGGTGGTGGGGTGGGTGCCGGTGCCGAACGCCAGGCCCGGGTCCAGCAGCAGGTTCACGGCGTCAGGCTCGGGGGCGGCATGCCAGCTCGGCACGATCCACAGGCGCTGGCCAAAACGCATTGGCTGGAAGTTGTCCATCCAGCTGCGTTCCCAGTCCTGGTCTTCGATGATTTCGCTGTGATGCTCCGGCAGCGGGCCGCCGGTGAGCAGTTCCATGTGGGCCAGGACGCTGGCGGCATCGGTGCCGTCTTCGAACAGGGCCAGCAGATGGGTGTGGGACCACAGCGGGGTGGTGTTGAGCTCGGGTTCGAAGATCGGCTGGTCTTCGGCGTCCATGAAGGTCACCGACACGGCGCCCACTTCGAGGAACGCGTCTTCGTAGGTTTCGGCTTGTTCTGGGCTGATGGCGAGACGGACTTGCAGCCAAGGCATGGCGGGCACCTTTGAAAAAATGAGTGTGCAGCGGGGTAGGGCTGCGAAAGACGCGCAAGTTTACGCGAGCGAACAGCAGAAGACGACTGTACTGCTGGTGTACACAGAACAAAATGTGGGAGCGGGCTTGCTCGCGAATGCGGTGTGTCAGTAATGGATGTGTTGACTGGCACACCGCATTCGCGAGCAAGCCCGCTCCCACAAGGGGAATGTATCCATCCAGAAAAATCGGGTGGGCAGAAACAACAAAACCGCCCGAAGGCGGCTTTGTTGGGTGGAGCACTTCGCTTACTGATTAGCCAGCTTGTGTTCCAGGTAGTGAATGTTCACACCACCTTCGCAGAAGCCTTCATCGCGAACCAGGTCCCGATGCAGCGGGATGTTGGTCTTGATGCCGTCTACCACGATTTCGTCTAGGGCATTACGCATACGGGCCATGGCCTCGTCGCGGGTGGCGCCCCAGGTGATCAGCTTGCCGATCAGCGAGTCGTAGTTGGACGGAACCTTGTAGCCGCTGTACAGGTGCGAATCCACACGTACGCCGTTGCCGCCGGGCGCGTGGAAATGCTTGACCAGGCCAGGGCTTGGGATAAAGGTTTTCGGGTCTTCGGCGTTGATCCGGCACTCCAGGGAGTGGCCGTGGATCTTCACATCATCCTGGGTAAACGACAGCTTGTTGCCAGCGGCGATGCTCAGCATCTCCTTGACGATGTCGATACCGGTGACCATCTCCGAAACCGGATGCTCTACCTGCACACGAGTGTTCATCTCGATGAAGTAGAAACGGCCGTTCTCGTACAGGAACTCGAAAGTGCCCGCGCCACGGTAGTTGATGTCGATGCACGCCTTGACGCAGCGAGCCAGTACTTCCTGGCGAGCTGTTTCGTCCAGGCCCGGTGCCGGCGCCTCTTCCAGTACCTTCTGGTGACGGCGTTGCAGCGAGCAATCGCGGTCGCCCAGATGGATGGCGTGGCCCTGGCCGTCGGACAGTACCTGCACTTCCACGTGACGTGGGTTGGTCAGGTACTTTTCCAGGTAGACCATCGGGTTGCCGAACCAGGCGGCAGCTTCCGAGCGAGTCTGCTTGGCGGCTTCGATCAGTTCTTCTTCCTTGTGCACCACGCGCATGCCGCGACCACCACCGCCACCGGCGGCCTTGATGATCACCGGGTAACCGACTTCGCGACCAATGCGCAGGGCGGTTGCCTCGTCTTCAGGCAGCGGGCCGTCGGAACCTGGAACGGTAGGTACGCCGGCCGCGATCATGGCGTCCTTGGCCGATACCTTGTCGCCCATCAGGCGAATGGTTTCGGCTTTCGGGCCGATGAAGGCAAACCCGGATTTCTCCACCTGTTCGGCGAAATCGGCGTTTTCCGCGAGGAAGCCGTAGCCGGGGTGGATGCCATCAGCGCCGGTCACTTCAGCGGCGGCGATGATGTTCGAGACTTTCAGGTACGAGTTCGTGGCCAGTGGCGGGCCGATGCAGATGCTTTCGTCCGCCAGTTTCACGTGCATCAATTCGGTATCGGCCGTCGAGTAAACAGCGACGGTCTTGATGCCCTCTTCCTTACAGGCGCGCAGGATACGCAGCGCGATCTCGCCGCGGTTGGCGATCAGGACTTTTTGCAGTTTCTTCGCAGGTTTCAACATCGAAGGCGCTCCGCGGTTCAAACGATGGTGAACAGCGGCTGGTCGTACTCAACCGGCTGACCGTTTTCTACCAGGATGGATTCGATGACGCCGGCTTTTTCCGCCGTGATGTGGTTCATCATCTTCATCGCTTCAACGATGCAGATGGTGTCGCCCACTTTCACGGTTGCGCCGACTTCAACGAAGGCTGGCGAGGTCGGTGCCGGGGTGCGGTAGAAGGTACCGACCATTGGCGACTTGACCACGAAACCGTTCAGTTTTGGAGCCGCCGGGGCTTCGGCAGCCGCCGCGACCGGAGCAGCCGCCACGGGTGCAGCGGCCGGAGCCGGCGCTTGCATCTGTGGTGCGTAGAACTGTTGGGCCGGGGTCTTGCTGTGACGGCTGATCCGTACGGATTCCTCGCCTTCCTTGATCTCCAGCTCGTCGATACCGGATTCTTCCAGCAGTTCGATCAGTTTCTTAACTTTACGGATATCCATGAATCATCAACTCCCAAAGGGTCGGTCAGGGGCGCTTGGCCGTGTCTTCAAGCTGTTCCAGGGCGGCCTCCAGGGCCAGTCGGTAACCGCTGGCGCCAAGGCCGCAGATCACTCCTACCGCAACGTCGGAGAAGTAAGAGTGATGGCGGAAAGGTTCGCGTTTGTGCACGTTCGATAAATGCACTTCGATGAATGGGATGCTCACCGCCAGCAGCGCGTCACGTAATGCAACGCTTGTGTGCGTAAAAGCGGCGGGATTGATCAGGATAAAGTCCACGCCTTCGCTGCGCGCGGCATGGATACGATCAATCAGTTCGTACTCGGCATTGCTTTGCAGGTAGAGCAGATGGTGGCCGGCATCACGTGCCCGTCGTTCCAGATCGAGGTTGATCTGTTCGAGGGTCACTGCCCCGTAGACGCCCGGTTCGCGGGTGCCGAGCAGGTTCAGGTTGGGTCCGTGAAGAACCAGTAAGGTCGCCATCGGCTGTTCCTTGTTATTGATGTGGGCACGGTAGAACCCGGCGACTATGCCGCAAAGGCTTTGTGACTGTCCAGTTCTATGCAGTAGGCAGCACGATTAGCGAGGATTGCGCAAAATATGTGACCGCGAGGCTGAATCCGGTCAGTGTGGGAGCTGGCTTGCCTGCGATGGCGGTGGTTCAGCCGCCACATGCGTTGACGGGTGCGCCGCCTTCGCGAGCAAGCCCGCTCCCACATTTTGATCTTCACAAGACGGGAGAGCCGGTCAGACGCGGAATGCCTGCACGGCGGTGTTGAGTTGCCCGCCTAGTACCAATAAGTGCTCGCCCTGGCGGCGTCCCTGGCCAATTCGCAGCAAGTTGTCCTCGCCCAGCTGGTGAATCCGCTCGCTGTTATCGCGGATTTCACTCACGGCGCCACTTTGCTGGGCCGTCACATCGGCGATCCGCACGGCGGTGTCGGAAATGGTCTGGATCGCCCCGACGATTTCATCCAGCGCGCCGTCAGCCGCCTGGGCTTGTTCGGCAGTGGCCTCGGCGTGTTCGACCTGGGCACGCATGCCTTCCACCGATTGCCGGGCGGCGGTTTGCAAGCCGACGATCAGGTGCTGGATTTCGGCGGTGGCGCCAGCGGTGCGCTGGGCCAGGGTGCGCACCTCATCGGCCACCACGGCGAACCCGCGCCCGGCTTCACCGGCCCGGGCGGCTTCGATGGCGGCGTTCAGCGCCAGCAGGTTGGTCTGGTCGGCAATCGAGCGAATCACCGTGAGTACGCCGCCGATGGTCGCGGACTCTTCGGCGAGTTTCTCGATCATCTGCGCATTTATCTGCACTTCGCCGACCAATGCGTGCAACCCGGTCAGGCTCAGGCCGATCACCCGTTGGCCCTGCTCGACGGCCTGGCCTGCGCTGCGGCTGGCCTCGGCAGCCTGGCTGGCGTCGCCGGCGACCTGCTGGATAGTCGCTTCCAGTTCGCCCAGGGAATCGCGAATCTGCGCGGTATCACCGGCCTGGCGCTCGGCCCCGTCGTGCATGCCGCTGCTCAACTCCGCCAGCGCGCTGCTGCTGCCGGCCACTTGCTCGGCGTTGCCTCTGATGGTGCCCACCAGGTCCACCAGGTAGGCGCGCAGGCGGTTCAGGGACTCTTCGATATCGTGCAGTTCGCGGTTGGTCTTGCCCAGGGCAATGTGTTGGCTGAAGTCACCTTCGGCCCAGGTGGACAAGGCCGGCGCCAGGTTGGTCAGCACCCGCGCCAGGCGCCGCTGCAAGGTGTCGATCAAGAGGGCGATCAGCAGAATCAGGCCGATCATCACGCCTTGCATCAGCCGCACTTCGCCCTGGATCTGCGCGTGCTGGGCGCGCACCACAGGCTCCAGCCCGGCGATGGCTTGCTGCACGGCGTTGATTTTCAGGTGGGTGGCGGTGGCCAGTTCGGTGCGTTGCTGGATTTGCTCGCGGGTGCGTTTCAGCTCGGCGGGGTAGCGGGTCAGCAGGCTGTTGAGTTCGCGCTTGAGGTCGACGCCGGTGTCCTGGGCCACGGTTTTTTCAGTGTTTTCCAGGCCCATCATGGCCGAGAAATCGTCGGTACTGGACTCGCTGCTGGTGGTCACCCCCAGTAATGGCAGCTGCCCCAGCACGTCAGCCTGGCTGCGGATATTACTGACTTCGCGCTCCACATCGTCGGCCAGTTCGCTGCGCCCGCTGCTCACCAGCTTGTCCCGGGCCAGGGAGAGTTTCGCCAGGTGCTGGGACGCAGCGAGCAACGGCGGCAGATAGCGCGCCGCCTCGGGCGTACTGACGCCGCTGGCGTACTGGTTCAGTTGCTCCAGGTTGGCACCGAGTTCGCGTTCGGCTTGCAGCAACAGGGCTTGCGGGTCGCCGGCCAGCTTACCGGCGGCCAGCAGGTCGGTCTTGCCGAAGGTGTCCAGGTCGGCAAGGCTGGGACGCAGGTTTTGCGCCAGCTCTGCGGGTAACTCATCCAGCTGCTGCAACAGGTTTTCCAGGCTCTGGCTGGCGCCGCTCAGGCGCAGGGCGTCGCCGCTGGCGAGGTAATCGTCGATATTACGCGCGGCCTGGTTCTGGAACGTCTGCGACAGGCCAAGGTAGCGCTCCATCAGCAGGTAAGGCCGTTCCAGGGCACGTTGCGACCACCAGAGCGTAGCGCCCAGGGCCAGGCAAACGGCGACCAGAAGGAGGGTGTTCAGATTCGTCAGCAGCTTCAGGCGCATGCGTGGTTTCAACCGACAGCAGAAGTAAGTGCCTGAAGTTATTGCGTTTCCATTACAGAGTTATGACGGATTCGGTGGATTCCGGTGAAAAGGTGGCACTTTGCTTTGATGCGCGCGCCGACATCACCCGGTTACGCCCGGCATCCTTGGCGCGGTACAGCGCCTCGTCGGCCTGGGCCGCCATCATCAGGCTGTCGGAGCCGTCGCAGAGCTCCACCACGCCGGCACTGAACGTGCACCACAAATCCTGGGGCTGGGCGGGATAGTGAATCTCGGCGAAGCGCCCGCGAATCTCGTCAAGTACTTGGCAAGCCCTGTCGAGGTCGGTGTCGGGCATCACGATGGCAAATTCTTCGCCGCCGTAACGGCCTATATAGTCGGTCTTGCGCAGGCGCTGCTTGAGAAACAGCGCGAGGCTCTTGATCACCCGGTCGCCCATGGGGTGGCCGTGGCTGTCGTTGACCCGCTTGAAGTGGTCGATGTCGAGCATCGCAAAACTCAGCGGCTTGCTCTCGCGGCGCGCGCGGAAGCTGCAGTCTTCGAGCAGTTGCAGGATGTGGGTGTGGTTGTACAGCCCGGTGAGGCTGTCGCGTACCATCCGCGCCTTGAGGTTGCGTGCCCGCGCGGCGCGGTTGCGTACGGTGGTGATCAGGTGCCGGGGCTTGATCGGCTTGGTGAGGAAGTCGTCGCCGCCTTCGCTCATGGCGTCCAGTTGCTTGTCCAGGTCGTCTTCGGCCGAGAGATAGATGATCGGCACGCTGACGTAGCGGTCATTGTGACGGATCACCTTGGCCAGCTCGGTACCGGTGCAGGCCGGCATATACATGTCGAGGATGATCAGGTCGGGCTGGAAGTCCGCCAGCTCGGCCATGGCCTGGATCGGTTCGATCAATGTGCGGGTGACGATGCCGGCGCTGTTGAGCAGGCGCTCGGTGTGCATCGCCTGGGCCCGCGAGTCGTCGATGATCAGCACTTTATAAGGTTCGTACTGGGCGACGCAGGTCAGCACTTCGATTTTTTCCAGCAGGCTCGACGCCTCCAGGGTGCCGGTGAGGAACTCCTGGCCGCCGGCGCGCACGGCGGCCAGGCGGGTGGGGGTGTCGGTTTCGTGCAGGCTGAAAAACAGCAGTGGCAGCTTTTGCTCCAGGCCTTCCTGAGCTTCGGCGGCGAGCTTCAGGCCGAGGCCGGCGCCGCAAAAATCCACATCCATCACAATGGCCGCCGGCAAGCGCTCGGCCATGGATGAGCGAAACGCCGCCACGCTGTCGAGGGACTGGGCGCTCAAGCCGAAAAATTCCAGCTGCTTGGCCAGGCGGTCGGCGCGGTCGTGATCGGCCAGCATCACGTAGATCGGCTTGCGCATCGGCGGCAGCAGGGTTTGTTCCAGCTGGTCGCCCTGGCGCAGCCCGGTGCGCGACAGGCGCTGCATCAAACGGTTGAGTTCGGTGATCAGGTGGCTGCTCAGGCGGCCGCGGTTGTCGTCCACCGCCTTGAGTGAAGCGCCGATCTGGTGCGCCAGCTGGCCGTGTTCCGGCTGCTCGAAGCGCTCGGCAAAACGCAGCAGGCGCAGGTTGGCCTCACTGAGCTCGGACAAGTCAGTGGTCGACCATTCGCTGCGTTGCAGGCGCTGCCAGATCTCAAGAATTTGACGTGCCTGATGAATTACCCGCTGGGCAAAATGGTGCTTGAGACGCTCACGGCTGGGGTCTTCTGGCTCGGTCATATCCTGACTACTAGTTAGGCTGCATGCTGAGGTCGAACTGATGGCTCTATGCTAGCACCTCTTTTCCGTTGCACGAGTGTCATACGTCAATTAACTGCAAGGTCGCAGAGATTCATTTATCGACCATGCAGTCGCGCGGGCGTAAACAGCGTGCATCCTTTATAGTCGAACCGCGTACTCGCGCCACCCTGGCTAAAAGCGCCGCACTGCTCGGCACGATGGGGCAGGGTTGTGGTCGTAGCTATTGAACTCAAGTGATTGAAAGGATATCGCCATGCTGGACTGGAAAAACCGCGCAGGCAGTGCAAAGGGCCCGGCCCCTGAAACCAAGTCGGCCCCCCGCAGCTATTTCCGTAACCTGCTGATGAGCCGCGCGTTGCTCTCGCTGGTTGCGTTGTACCTGTTGGTCACCGGTGCCCTGGGTTGGTACTGGAGCGAAGAGCCTGCGTTGTTCCCGGTCCAGCAGAATGCGCAAATTGCCGCCGAGAAGGACGGCAAGCAGATGGTGGTGGGCTTTACTACCGTCGAAACCCTCAAGACGGTGGTGGGCACCCTGCTGAACAAGCCGGGTGGCTACATTTCCAACGACCGTTTCCCGCCGGGCCTGTGGATGGACAACATGCCAAGCTGGGAGTACGGCGTACTGGTGCAGGTGCGTGACCTGACCCGTGCCCTGCGCAAGGACTTCGCCCGCTCCCAGTCGCAGTCGGCGGAAGACGCAGACCTGGCCAAGGCCGAACCGCGCTTCAACTTCGACAACAAGAGCTGGGTGCTGCCGTCCAGCGAGTCGGAATACCAGGAAGGCATCAATTCCCTGAGCCGCTACGAAGCGCGCTTGTCCGACCCGAATCAAAAAGGCGCGCTGTTCTATGCACGTGCCGACAACCTCAACAACTGGCTGGGTGATGTGGCGACCCGCCTGGGCTCGCTGTCGCAACGGCTGTCGGCCAGTGTGGGGCGGGTCAAGCTCAACACCGCGCTGAAAACCGAAGCGCTGGCGCCGGGTGAAGTGCCGCAGGTCGACGAAGAAGTGGTGGAAACCCCATGGATGCAGATCGACAACGTGTTCTACGAAGCCCGCGGCCAGGCCTGGGCCCTGTCGCACCTGCTGCGCGCCATTGAAGTCGACTTCGCCGATGTGCTGGCCAAGAAGAACGCCACCGTCAGCGTGCGCCAGATCATTCGTGAGCTGGAAGCTTCGCAAGAGCCGGTATGGAGCCCGATGATTCTCAACGGCAGTGGCTTTGGCATCCTGGCCAACCATTCGCTGGTCATGGCCAACTATATTTCCCGGGCCAACGCTGCAGTGATCGACCTGCGTCAGCTCCTGAACCAGGGTTGATGATGGACGCTTCCACCAGGGAGGCAGCGCACCGCGCCGCCTCCGACGCCGAACTGATTGCCTGGGTCGACGAGCAGGACAACCTGCTCGGCAGCCTCGTACGTTCCGATCTGCGCCGGCGCGGGCTGATCGGGCGCTGCACCTTTATCTTCCTGTTCAACTCGGCCGGTGAGCTGTGTGTGCACCGGCGCACCCTGAGCAAAGCCATGTACCCGGGTTTCTGGGACACGGCGGCGGGCGGAATGGTGGCGGCCCACGAGTCCTATGCCGAATCGGCGGCCCGTGAGCTGGAAGAAGAGTTGGGCGTCAGCGGCGTCGAACTGACCGCCCACGATCACTTCTACTTCGAAGACGGCGACAGCCGGCTCTGGTGCACCTCGTTCTCGGCCGTGTGGGACGGGCCGCTGCGAATCCAGCCGGAAGAAGTCATGGAGGCGCGCTTTCTGCCCCTGGCCACGGTGCTTCAGGAGGCCGAGCAAAAGCCCTATTGCCCGGATGCCCAGGAAGGGTTGCGTCGTTATTTGGCCCTGCGTCGCTAAAGTTGCATAAATTGGCGCCATTTGGCTCTTAGCAAGGGGCGTTTTTGCCGTTACACTGCGCGACTTTTCAGGCTGAACCGCTGTTGTTCCACCCTGTAGGAGCGAGCTTGCTCGCGAAAAACGTAAGCACGACGCGTGCTGTCTGAAGGCCCGCGTTATCGTTGACGACCTTCGCGAGCAAGCTCGCTCCTACAGTGGTTTGAACATCGGCGGCTCAGTAGCGCTGCCCCTGCCTGAGTGGGGCTTCGCGGTCGATGACCCCATCGATCAGTCTTTGTCCTCCCAAGAGGATTGCCGGTGGCCAAAAAAGCCGCATCCTTCGCCGCCCTTGGTGGCCTGGTATTTTCCACCGACGCAGGTCGACACTGCCCGGACTGTCGCCAGCCCGTGGACGCTTGTACCTGCAAAACAACCCTGATTCCCGAAGGCGATGGTATTGCCCGCGTTCGTCGCGAGAGCAAGGGCCGTGGCGGCAAGACAGTGACCACCATCACTGGCGTGCCCCTGGCCGAAGAAGCTTTGAAGGAACTGGTCACCACGCTGAAAAAGCGCTGTGGCACCGGTGGCGCCCTGAAAGACGGCGTGATCGAGATCCAGGGCGACCACGTCGAGTTGCTGTTGGCCGAGCTGATCAAGCTGGGTTACAAGGCGAAGAAATCCGGCGGCTAGCAGCCTCTGTGAAAACCACCCCGATAGCCCGCTGGCTGAACGCGAACTGTCGTCTCCATGGTTTTCACAGAGCCTGTTCCTGACCGGTGTCTAAACTCTGTCCTGCAAGTGGGGTCTACCCCTCTCACAGGCAAATCGTCATTTTCATTCTTTAGACTGCGCCAGCCTCTGATCAGGCCGGTGCACTTCGACTTCATTTATAGGGGACTTCGATGTCCGTACGACGCACACGCAAAGACGATGGCAGCCAATGGACAGTTGCGGACAGCCGCAGTGTTTACGGGATTCGCCATTGGGGGGCCGGGTATTTCGCGATCAATGATGCCGGTCGCGTTGAAGTCCGTCCGAACGGCCCGAACAGCACGCCTGTGGACCTGTACGAGCAAGTCGACGAGCTGCGCAAAAGCGGCCTGTCCCTGCCGTTGCTGGTGCGCTTCCCCGACATCCTGCAAGACCGCGTGCGCCAGCTGACCGGCGCGTTCGACTCCAATATCGAGCGCCTGGAATACCAGAGCAAATACACCGCGCTGTACCCGATCAAGGTGAACCAGCAGGAAGCGGTGATCGAGAACATCATCGCCACCCAGGACGTGTCCATTGGCCTGGAAGCCGGCTCCAAGCCCGAGCTGCTGGCCGTGCTGGCCCTGGCGCCGAAAGGCGGCACCATCGTCTGCAACGGTTACAAGGACCGTGAGTTCATCCGCCTCGCGCTGATGGGCCAGAAGCTGGGCCACAACGTGTTCATCGTGATCGAGAAAGAATCCGAAGTCGGCCTGGTGATCGAAGAAGCCGCCAACCTCAAGGTCAAGCCTCAGGTGGGCCTGCGGGTGCGCCTGTCTTCCCTGGCGTCGAGCAAGTGGGCGGACACCGGCGGCGAGAAATCCAAATTCGGTCTGTCGGCGGCGCAATTGTTGTCGGTGGTCGAGCGCTTCCGCGCGGCGGGCCTGGACCAGGGCATCCGCCTGCTGCACTTCCACATGGGTTCGCAGATCGCCAACCTGGCCGACTACCAGCACGGGTTCAAGGAAGCCATTCGTTACTACGGCGAACTGCGCAACCTCGGCCTGCCGGTAGACCACATCGACGTGGGCGGCGGCCTGGGCGTGGACTACGACGGTACCCACTCGCGTAACGCCAGCTCGATCAACTACGACATGGACGACTACGCCGGCGTGGTCGTGGGCATGCTCAAGGAATTCTGCGACGCGCAGAGCCTGCCGCACCCGAACATCTTCTCCGAGAGCGGCCGTTCCCTGACCGCCCACCACGCCATGCTGGTGGTGCAAGTCACCGACGTCGAGAAACACAACGACGACGTGCCGTTGATCGAAAACAAGGAAAGCCTGCCGGAAACCGTGCAATGGCTGGTGGACCTGCTGGGCCCGACCGACATTGAAATGGTCACCGAAACCTACTGGCGCGCCACTCACTACATGAGCGACGTGGCAACCCAGTACGCCGACGGCAAGATCACCCTGGCCGAGAAGGCCCTGGCTGAACAATGCTACTTCGCCGTCTGCCGCCGCCTGCACGACTCGCTGAAAGCCCGCCAGCGTTCCCACCGCCAGGTGCTGGACGAACTCAACGACAAGCTGGCCGACAAGTACATCTGCAACTTCTCGGTCTTCCAGAGCCTGCCGGACACCTGGGCCATCGGCCAGGTGCTGCCGATATTGCCGCTGCATCGCCTCGACGAAGAACCGCTGCGCCGTGCGGTGCTGCAGGATTTGACCTGCGACTCCGACGGCAAGATCAAGCAGTACGTGGATGAGCAAAGCATCGAGACCAGCTTGCCGGTGCACGCTGTGAAAGAAGGCGAGGACTACCTGCTGGGGATCTTCCTGGTGGGTGCCTACCAGGAAATTCTCGGCGACATGCACAACCTGTTCGGTGACACCGACTCGGTGAACATCTACCAGCGTGACGACGGTTCGGTGTACAGCGCCGGGATCGAGACCCACGACACCATCGAAGACATGCTGCGCTACGTGCACTTGTCGCCAGAGGAGTTGATGACTCACTACCGTGACAAGTGCGCCAGCGCGAAGATCACGGCGGCGGAGCGGACTCAGTTCCTGGATGCGTTGCGTCTTGGTTTGACGCGTTCGTCGTACCTGTCTTCGTAAGGACACCGCTTCCAGGCTGACAAAGATCTCAATGTGACAGAGATCCAGTGTGGGAGCGGGCTTGCTCGCGAAGGCGGTGTGTCAGTCAATACATGTGCAGACTGATACACCGCCTTCGCGAGCAAGCCCGCTCCCACATTTGGATCGCCGCAAGTCCTGCAGTTTTCATAGGGCCTGAATAATGTCGAAAAAACTCCTGCAAGTGTTCACCCTGGCCATCGCGACGCTGCTCGCAGCCTGCTCCCCGATCAAAGTGCTCAACGCACTCACCCCCACCAGCACCTTCACCAAAACCTCCTCCCTCGCCTACGGCGATGACCCCCGCCAGAAACTCGATATCTACCGCCCCGTCACCGCCTTGCCCGACGCGCCCGTCGTGGTGTTTTTCTATGGCGGCAGCTGGAACAGCGGTTCCAAGGATGACTACGGGTTTGTCGGCGAAGCGTTGGCTTCGCGCGGCATCGTGGTGGTGATCGCCGACTACCGGCTTTACCCGCAAGTGCGCTACCCACTGTTTTTGCAGGACGGCGCCCAAGCAGTCGCGTGGGCGTATCAGCACAGTGCCGAATACGGCGGCGATCCCCGCAAGCTGTATGTGATGGGCCACAGTTCCGGTGCCTACAACGCCGCAATGCTGGCGCTGGACCCGCAGTGGCTGGCCGGGGTTGGCCTGTCGCCGTCAGTCTTCAAGGGATGGATCGGCCTCGCCGCGCCGTATGACTTTCTGCCGATTGAAAACCGCGATGTGCGGCCGGTGTTCTTCTACCCGGACTCGCCGCCCGATTCCCAACCCATCAACCACGTGAGCCAAAGCGCGCCCCCCAGCCTGTTGATTGCTTCGGTGGACGACAACCTGGTCAACCCCAAGCGCAACACCGGCGGGTTGGCGAAAAAGCTGCGAGCGGCGGGTGTGCCGGTGGAGGAGTTCTACTTCACCAAGACCAGCCACGCCACATTGGTGGCGTCGATGTCCCGGCCGCTGCGCTGGCTGGCGCCCGTGCTGGACCGGGTCACGGCGTTTATCACGTTCACGCCGGGTCAGTGAGCCAGCGGTCCTGCTTGTTCAGGCGCCAGGCAATTGCCCACAGCGTCAGGCTGCGCAGGGCCATGAACAACAGGAAGGTTATCCACAAGCCGTGGTTGCCCAGGCCCTGCAAGGCCCAGGCGAAGGGCAGCACAATCACCACCGTCAGCAGCATGCCGTTGCGCATTTCCCGGGCGCGGGTGGCGCCGATGAACAGGCCGTCCAGCAGGTAGCTCCACACGGCGATCAACGGCAGTACGGCGAGGTAGGGCAGGTAGATGTCGGCGGTTTCGCGCACGCTCGGAATATCGGTTTGCATGGCGATAAACAGGTGGCCGAACACGGCGAACAGGATCGCGAATCCGATACTCGCCAGCAACGACCAACCACAGGCCACCACCAGCGAGCGGCGCAAGGCCTGGCGGTCGTGGGCGCCGATGGCGTGGCCGCACAAGGCTTCCACGGCGTGGGCCAGTCCGTCCAGGGCGTGGGCCGTCAGCAACAGACCATTGAGCAGCAGCGCATTCGCCGCCACCGTGGCATCCCCCAAGCGAGCGCCTTGCACGGTGATCATGAAAAACACTGATTGCAGGGCCAGGCTGCGGATGAAGATATCGCGGTTCACCGCCAGCAGCGGGCGCCAGCTTTGCCACAGCTTGAGCGCGGCCCAGGCGATATGGCCGGGGTAGGCGCGCAGGGCTTTTTGGGTGAGGGCCAGGCCGAGCAGGGCGCCGGTCCATTCGGCGATCACCGAGGCGCGGGCCGAGCCGACCACACCCCAATCCAGACCCAGCACGAACCACAGGTTGAGCGCGATGTTGACGAGGTTGGTGGTCAGCAGAATCGCCAGCGGCGCGCGGGCGTTCTGGGTGCCGAGGAACCAGCCCACCAGCGCATAGCTGGCCAGCGCTGCGGGCAGGCCGAAGAGCCGGGTGTGGAAGAATTCGCGGGTCAGTTGGTTAAGTTCGGGCGAGGGCTGCATCCAGTCCAGCACCAGGCCGCTTAACGGAATGCCGATGCTGCCGAGCACTATGGCCAGGCCCAGCGCCAGCAACAGCCCCTGCAACAGAATCTGCCGCAGCGCCGCGCCATCACCACGCCCGGCGGCCTGGGCGGCAAAGCCGGTGGAGCCCATGCGCAGGAAACCCATGGCCCAGGCGAGGAAGGTGTACAGGCTGGCGCCAACGGCCACGGCGCCGAGTTGGTGGGCGTGGGGCAGGTGGCCGATGACCATGCTGTCCACCAGCGCTACCAGCGGCACGGAGATGTTCGACAAAATCATCGGCGCGGCGAGGGCCCACACGCGGCGGTGGGTGGGGCGGTCGCGCCAGTCGGTTAGCAGGGAAGTCATGCGGGCTCCTTTGGGGAGCGGTAGTGTAACTGTCCATTAGCTGCGCCGCAGGGCCAATGTGGGAGCGGGCTTGCTCGCGAAAGCGGTGTGTCAGTCGCCGGATGTATTGGCTGATCCACCGCTTTCGCGAGCAAGCCCGCTCCCACATTTTTGAACGCGTAGTGTCAGGTTTTGCGCGGGTGCAGGCATTCGATGGAGCGGTCGACGGTGGTCTTGGCAATTTCCAGCAAGTGCCAAACCGCCAGGATCTTCGCGCGCTGCGGGCTTTCCAGCAGCTCGCCGCAATCAAGCGCAGTCGCCGAGGCGCTGCTGAGCAGGCTGGCGGTGTAGAGCAGGGAATCTTCGAAGCTCAGGTCTTCGTTGATGGTGTGGAAGCCTTGGGATGGCAGGTAATGTTCGAGGGCGCGATTGAAGGCGGCGCGGTCGTTGAGGAGGTCGCTGGGTGGATCGGGGACGAGCTTATGCATGGTGTAACTCCACTAGAAGGTAAGGAGCTGACACCCGCGCGACTAAACGAGGGTGGCGGCTGTACGCAGGTTAGTCGACCGGCTAGTGGAACCCGGCGCACCCGAAGGTGCCCTGCGCACAGCCGCCATGAAGCATGGCGACAACTTGCGCTCACTAATTCCGGGCGACTAAACCCGATCACTGATATGCAGTGAAGGGCCGAAGACTAGCCACCCATCCCAACAGGCACAAGGCCGAAAGATTGTCTCGGAAACGTCCCTCAAATTAAAGGGATTTACCCTGCTGGCCCTTTATTAATGCACCACCCAACTGAGCACCCACAGCCCGAGCATCAACCAGATAATCCCCATGATGATCGAAGCCCGCATAAACGCGCGCACCGCCGAGTACAACAGCATCAAGCCGATAATCAGCATGAGGATGCTGATGATCGAGGTGTCCATCCCCAAGGATCTGGACAGCCCGTCGACAAAGTCGCCGCCCGCGTGGGACAGGGTATTGAACAGCCCGCTGAACAACTCGACGATAAAGTGGATGATCTGGCCGATCTTGAGACCCAGCCATCCGAAAAAGTCTGTTTGCATGTGTGTGTCCTGATAAGACGGTGGGCGTAGCTGCCGAACCTGAGCCTTTGTTCGTTATTGGCCCAAGCTAGTTCCCTTCTAGCATAGAGGTTTACGGGCCGCAGGGATTCACTTGCCTTCGCGCGGCTTGCGCCCGAAGCTATACACCTTCAGGAGCCCCCCATGAACCTCGATCACCTCACCGAACGCCTGCACCGCATCCGCGATACCAACGACTGGAAGCAGTTCCACAGCCCCAAGAACCTGGCCATGGCCGCCAGCGTTGAAATGGCCGAGCTGGTGGAGATATTCCAGTGGTTGAGCGAAGACCAGTCGCGCCAGTTGCCCGCCGACAAACTCGCCCATGCCGGCCAGGAAGTCGGTGACATCGTGCTGTACCTGCTGCTGTTGTGCAGTGAATTGGGGTTGGACATGGATCAAGTGGTACAGGCCAAGCTGGCCGACAGCGAACGGCGGTTTGCCAAATGAGCGACCGTCATTTCGACCAGTTGGCCACCCGCTTTGCCGAGAAGATCTACGGCGGCGCCAAGGGCGCGATTCGCCTGGCGGTGCTGCAAGCCGATCTGATTGAAGCGTTGCCGGATCGCCCGCTGCGGGTACTGGATATCGGCGCAGGGCTGGGGCATATGTCGCTGTGGCTGGCCGAGCGTGGCCATGATGTAACCCTGGCCGAACCCGCCGAGCCGATGCTCGAAGGCGCCCGCCAGCGTTTCGCCGAAGCCGGGCAGACAGCCACGTTCATTCAAGCCCCCTGGCAAGACCTGCTGGGCCAGCTCACCGAACCCTATGACCTGGTGCTGTGCCACGCCGTGCTGGAGTGGCTGGCCGAACCCCATGCGATCCTGCCGGTGCTGCACCAGTTGACCGCGCCCGGTGGCTGGCTGTCGCTGGCTTTCTATAACCGCGACGCCTTGATTTACCGCAACCTGCTCAAAGGCCACTTCCGCAAAATGCGCAAGAACGACATGGCCGGCGAAAAGCAGAGCCTTACGCCGCAACAACCCCTGGACCCACGGGAGTTGGCGACGCAACTAGAGGGCCTGTGGCAGGTCGAAACCCAAAGTGGCGTGCGGGTGTTCCACGACTATATGCCGGTGGAATTCCAGGCCCGCGCCGAGTTGCAGGATTTGTTGGAGATGGAGCTCGCACACCGTCGTCACCCAAGCTTTGCCGGACTTGGGCGTTATTTGCACTGGATCTGCCGTCCGGTTTAAGCGGCCCAGTCTGCGGAGGTCGAAATGAAGCGCTGTCTTGGACTGATCCTGCTGGGCCTGGGCCTGGCGGGTTGCCAAAGCCCCAACCCGTATGTGGCGGCGTCTGCCCCGATGCCGCCGGCGCCTGCCCAGGCGGCCAACACCTTTGATGCCAGCGCCTACCCGGCGCCGGTGCGTGACTACGGCGCCTACCGCAGTTGGGCCTGGCTCAACAACCAGCTGCCGGCGGGCTCGGCCTGGGCGGATTCGGCGCAGATTGCCGAGGCGGTCAGCGGCGCCCTCGACCAGCGCGGCCTGCGCCCCTTGCATGACAACCGCGCCCCCGACCTGCTGGTAAGCGCCGACGTGCGCCTGGAAAAACGCCTGCGCCAGGTCCAGGACGACTATGGCTACGGTTACGGCGGCTATAACCGCTACGGCAACGGCTACGGCATGTACAACACGGTGCCGGTGGTACGCACTTATGAAGTGACGGTGGCCGTGGCGCGCATCAGCCTGTTCGACGCGCGCACCCGCCAGCCGGTATGGAGCACCAGCGCCGAAACCACGAGCCAGGGCAGCCTCAGCGAGCGCGCCGATTCGCTGCGTGAGGCGATGCAAAAGGCAATGACTGCCTACCCACCCAGTTAGCAGCTATTCTCATCTCAGGCCCGGATTGTCTTTTGGAGAAAAACCATGCTTCGTCGTATTGCTGCACTTGCTGTTGTTGTGTTGCTGGGCGGTTGCCAGACCAGCCAGGTCAACCATGATTTCGACGCCAGCCGGGACTTTGGCGCCTACCGCAGCTGGAGCTGGAAAGAACCCGCGCTGCAATACCGCCCGGATGACCCGCGGATCAAGAGTGACCTCACCGAACAGCGCATCCGCCAGGCCGTGGGCGAGCAGCTCGACCAGCGTGGCCTGCGTCCTGCCGCGCCGGGCACCAAGGCTGACCTGAATGTACAGACCTACCTGATCGTCGAAGACCGCCAGCAACAAGTCACCACCAATTACGGCGGCGCCTGGGGCGGCCCGTGGAATGGTTACTGGGGCGCGCCGATGTATAACGAAACCCGCAACATCACCTACAAGGTCGCGACCATCCAGATTGACTTGCTCGACGGCAAGGATGGCAAGCTGGTGTGGCGTGGCAGCGATGAGCAGATCCTCGCCAGCTCGCCTGAACCCCAAGACCGCAGTGCCGCTATTCGTGCCACGGTGACCAAGGTGCTTTCCAACTACCCGCCGCATTGATCGCCTGATCAGCCCTCCGCCAGTCGTCGATCTATGGCGACTGGCCTGCAGCCCCCGCCGCTCTTGACTACACTCCCAAGCAACACAGGAGAGTAAGCGCTCGGCAGTGTGCCGGCAAAGGAGTGCTCGATGTCTCTTCGACTTCGTTCCGGTCGCCAGGGCGGGCCTGCAAGGCAACGCGGTGCGATTGGCCTGATGGCGGCCCTGACCTTGGGGATGGCCTTGCTATTCCTGTTGCTGGTCATCGACAGCAGCCGCCTGTACGTGGAAAAGCGCAAGTTGCAGTCCGTGGCCGATACGGCAGCCCTGGAAGCTGCCAATCGGGGTGGGCAATGCGCATCGAGCACCACGGCCAACGATTACGCCACGCAGAACGCCACGCGCAATGGCTTCACGATAGTCGCCAACACTCGGGCATTGGTGGTCACCTGCGGCACGTTGGTGACCAATGCCAGCAATCAGCGGGTCTTCAGCGCCAACGCCAGCCAAAACGATGCGATCCAGGTGGTGGCCTCCGAGACCGTGGCGACCAGCGTTGCCGGCGGCATATGGAATATGGTCAACGGTACCGCGGTGGCCGCACAGACGACGGTGAGTGCAGTGGCAGTCGCCGCATTGGGACCACCGCTGGCGTCATTGACCATTCGCAGCACGGCGTTGGTGGTGGATACGAATAACGCGCCCCTGCTTAACGCGCTGACCGGCGGATTGTTGGGTGGCGCTGTGAACATCTCGGTGGCGGGCTGGAACGGCCTGATCAACACCAACATTTCTTTGCTGAGTTACCTGAACCAACTGAAGCTCGACCTGGGGCTGACGGCCGGTGGTTATACACAGGTACTGGGCAACACCATCGCGGTTGGCCAACTGATTCAGTCGGCAATCAATGTGCTGGACCCCACGCATACATTGTCGGCCACCGCGACCATTGCCAGCCTGCAGGCCCTTAAAGTCGCAGCGGGGGCGACCACGGTGGTGCTGGGCAATGTCCTGTCGGTGGAGAGTGGTGCCAGCGTCGCCGCCCTGGCGGTCAACATGCGGGTGTTCGACCTGATTCAGGGGTTCGTGCAATTGGCCAACAAGCAAAACGGCCTGGTGGCCAGTTTTCCCATCAACTTGCCGGGGGTGGCGCAAATCACCGCCAGCGTCCAGGTGTTGCAGCCGCCACAACTGTCGGCCATCGGTAACCCGGCGCTTGCCACGGCGCCCGGGCAGAATCCTATGACCGGCCCAAACCGGATTTACGTCCAAACGGCTCAGTTACGCACGAAGCTGTCGGTTAACCTGCCGATACTCAACACCGTCTCCACGCTGACGAACGCGGTGAACGGGTTGGCGAGCCCGTTGCTGGGCACCCTGGATGCGCTGCTCAGCCTGAACCTGGTCGGGGTGATCAATTCGTTGACCTGCGCGGTCTCGTGTACGTCGCCGGTGTTGCAAGTGCTGCCGCCGCCGGTGGGTATCGATATCGAGCTGGATGCGGCGAGTGCCGCCAGTTGGGTCACCGGTTACAGCTGCGCCAGCCCGACCAGTAAAACCCTGACCACGGCCACCAACACATCACTGGTCAATCTGCGGATGGGCCAGATTGCCAGCAGCAGCGTTTTCGGCACTGGCCCTACACCCCCTACGGTGGTGGTGACGCCGCTGAAGATCGTCGATATCGGTACGAAGACCTGCACGTTAATTGTGTTCTGCAATCCGGTGGTCACGGGCGTAGGCGGTGGTTTGGGATTGTCGGCCAATATTCAGGTAGGCGGTGCTTACAACATTCCCTACACCTACCAATCGCCGAATTTGCCGGAGATTTCCCAGCCGCCGTATTACTCCAGCTACAGCACGACCAATATCGTCAGCGGCCTGACCGATCCGGTGAACGGCGTGACGGCCGGGCTTAACCTGAATATGTACGGGCCTACCCCCGGCAACGCGAACGTGCTGGGCAACCTGATCGGTGGGCTAGGATCCGTGTTGAGTGGTGTGACCACGCTGCTGCTCAACGTGCTGAATGCCACGCTGATACCCTTGATCAATTCGTTGGTGAATACCCTGTTGCTGGGGCTGGGAGTCGACCTGAATCAGGTCGGTGTGGGCGCCAACCTCAGTTGCCACTCGGGTAATGCGTACCTGGTGATCTAAACCTCGCTCACCACCGGCAACTCCACACAAAACTTCGCCCCATGTTCACTGTTGGCGACGCTCAACCGGCCGCCCATGTTCTCGACAATGCCGTAGCTCACTGATAACCCCAGGCCGGTGCCCACGCCAATCGGCTTGGTGGTGAAGAACGGCTCGAAAATCCGCTCCAGCAGCCGCGGGTCAATCCCGCCGCCGTTGTCCTCGACCCAGATGCGTACGTGGCGGCTGTCCTGCTCGATCTGCACCGAGATCCACGGTTGCAGGTCGCGGTCGTGCTCGCGTTTGCTCAGCAGGGCATCGCGGGCGTTGACCATCAGGTTGATCAGCACCTGCTCCAGCTGGTCGACGTAGCCTTTGACCTGCACCGCAATGTCCGTCTGCGTCACCCGCAGTTCTATGCCTTTGCCACGCAGGCCTTCCGTGAGCAGCGACAAGGTGCCTTCCACCGCCTGCGCCGGGTTGAAGGGCTGCTGTTCGACTTCCGAACGGCGGCCGAACACCCGCATGTGGTCTACCACGCGGGCTGCGCGCTGGACCTGGGAGTCGATACGCTGGAGTTTTTCCGTCAGGTAGTCGATTTGTGCATCACCGTTGCTCAAGCGCTTGAGCACGTTGACGATGGCCATGCGCATCACATTCAACGGCTGGTTGATCTCATGGGCCAGGCCGGTGGCCATTTCGCCGAGGGTGGCCATTTTGGCGCTTTGGGTCAGTTGCTGCTGGGAGCGGCGCACTTCGGTGTTGTCGCGGCCCACGGCCTGCACTTCCTGCAATTGGCCCTGTTCGTCGAACACGCCCCGGTCCGACCACACCCACCAGGCATGTGTGCGCCCCGGCAGTTGCAGGCTGATTTCGGCGGTGCTCACGGGGAATTCCGGGGTGAGCTGGCGGATGCGCAGTACAAACGCCTCGTGTTGTTCGTCCGACAGCCATTGGCTGAGGTTCATGCCCGGCAGCTGTCCAGGCAGGCATTCCATGTAGTTGGCCAGGGGCGTGTTGCCGAAGGTCAGGGTCAGGTCCGGAAGGTAGCGGCAGATCATGGCCGGGGAGTCTTCCACGAGGATTCGATAGCGCTCCTCGCTTTCCTTGACCCGTTGCGCCGCCAGGGTCGTCTCGGTCACATCCAGCCACAGGCCCACGGCTTCCACGGGCAACCCGAGGTCGTCGCGCAGCAGCCGGGCTTCATCCAGCAGCCAGTGGTAATTGCCCTGTGTGTCGAGCACCCGGTAGCGACTGCGCACGCTGCCTTCGCGCAGCAGTTGGCGGGTACGGTCGAAGTAGAGGTCGCGGTCTTCGGGGTGGATCCACTGGTTCAGCGTCGCCGGGGTGAAGTCGGCCAGGGTGCGGCCAAGCAGCGGCAGCAAACTGTCGCTGAAGAACACCGGTTGCAGCGTGCCCTCGACGTAGCGCTGCACATAGATCACAGCCGGGGAACTGGCGATCAGGTTATCCAGGCGTGCGTGGGCGGCGGCGGCCTGTTGCTCCTGGTTTTTTATGTCGCTGATGTCGAGCATGAAGCCCACCAGGCGGCGATGCTCACCCGAGCCCAACGCTTGCCCCTGCACGCGATACCAGATGGGGTTAAGCGCCGCGTCGGCACGTTGCAGGCGCACGCTGGTGGACAGCGGTTTGCCCAGGGTCTTCAGGTCTTGCAGGCGGCTGGCGAGTTCTTCCCGGTCGGCAGGGTGAATCAGCTTGAGCCACATGGGTAGCGACAGCGGTGTGATGGCCTCGCCTTGGCTCAGGGTGTGCAGCAGCGGTGGGGCGAGTTCGAGGTCTTCAGTGTGTGGGGACAGCTCCCACCAGCCGGTGCCGAGCAATCCTTGCAGCGCGTCGAGGCGTTCCAGCTGCTGTTGATGGCGCAGTTCGCGCAGGCGGCCGAGCAGCGGTGCCGCGAGGGCGGCGGTCAGTTGCAACCAGTCACGGTCGCTGGTGTGTTCCTGGCGGTGATACACCCCGCACAGCAGCCATGCGCCCACGCCCAGGTCGTCGCGGTAGGGCACCAGAAAGCCATCGGTATTGCCGAACAGGCCTTGCAGGCGTGGGTGTTCGCTGTGGCCACGGTTTACCTCCAGGCTCACTGGCGCCGTGCCGCCCAGGCTGTCGAGGCTGGAGCCCAGGGCTTGGCCGTTGCTCCAGAGTACCGGCGCATCGTGGGCGGTGTAACAGCCCTCGATGCACCACGCCTGGCCCTGCTCATCCAGCAAGGCGATGGCGACGCAGGGGATGTGCCAGTGCTGGGAAATAGCCTGCAGAGTGTCTTGCAGTACTTCGGGCAGGCGCACCAGGCTGCAGACCCGCAGTTGCTCGCTGATCTGGTCGCTCACCCGTTGATTGTGTTCGCGCACCTGGGTGAGTTGGCGATGGGCAATCAGGTCGCCAATGTCCAGCAATTGCAGGAGCCAGCCCTTGCCTTCGGGTTGGACCCAGCCACGGGTATGCAGGGTTTGCCCGGCGAGCCCCTTGAGCTCCAGGTCCAGGCTTTGCCCCTGCCAGTCGCTGGGCGTGCCCTCGATCACCAGGCGGCTCGCCGCAGTGAGGTAGTCGAGCAGCGAGGGTGCCTGTTGCTGTTGCGCAGCGGGGTGTTCGAGTCGATGGCGAAGCGGGCCATGGACATCCATTACGCGGCCCTGGGCGTCCAGGTAGAACAACAACGCGGCGGTTGCCGGGATCGCTGCCGGTGCGTCAGCAGGCAGCTGGTTGCCGCGTCCGAGCAGGCGGCCGAAGAGTTTATCGCCTGAGGTCAAAACTGCATGCTCGACTGGGCGGACAGCATGGGAGGCAGGGCGGGGACGGTACCGATGCCTGGCAGTACCAGGAACGGCAGCACACTTTGGAGGCTGGACGTCGGGTAGTTGATGTACACCGTCAACACGCCTGACGAGTTGTAGACGGCCGTCACGTACCCGGGAAGGAATTTGAACTGGGAGGGGATCCACGCCAGTTGTGCCTGCGCCGCACTGACGGCCTGCAGCGGCAGTGCCGTGACGTAGCCAGGCGTGGTGGGGTCCAGCGCGACGCTACGTCTTACGCCTTCGGCGGCGGCCTGGGTAAAGGACTGCATCAGCAATAACGGCAAGCTGTAGCTGACCAGGCCATAAAAAATGGCAAAAAAAATCATGAAGACCATCGCGAACTCCAGCGCGGCGGCACCTTTTTGCTTTTTAGCGAGGCCTTTTTTCATGACTCGTCTACCCTGACTACTACTACCTGATATCAGCATAGAATCATTCAGCAAAAAGGGATTTTTTTTACGTGATTCAAAGCCTCGTCCTGGTCGTTTGGCTCGCGCTGTGCGCTGTGCAAGATATCCGTCTACGTCAGGTCTCCAACCGTTTGACCCTCGGCGCAGCCTTGCTGGCGTTGGTTTACCTGTTCTGGAGCGGTACGACCTGGCTCGGTGCGCCGGCTGTCGAGGGCGGTGTGGCCTTTGTCCTGGCGTTGTTGTTCACCCTGCCGGGTTACGCGCTGGGCCGCCTGGGCGCCGGTGACGTGAAGCTGATCGTGGCATTGGGGCTGGCAACCGACTACCTCTACGTACTGGGCACTTTTATCGGCGCCGGCCTCGCGAGCGCAGCCTGGCTGTTGCTGGCGCCCAGGGTGTGGCCGCTGATGAATCAAGGGCTTAGGAATACCTTGCAGTACCTTGATCCGGCACATTCGGCCAGGCAGCCGTTCGTGCCGTTTTTACTGATCGGTTTTTGCCTGTCCTGGTTTTGGATCCCATTAGTCGCCACGTAGGGTATCGCTATGTACATAGTAGGAAAGTACGTCTACGTTTATGGGTAAGTTGCATAGGAAAAATGGTCGGAATGGATACATCGGTCCTTTTGCTTGCCAGGCATGGAGTAGCGCGTGAACAAGCTTACCTCTCAAGTGAAAGTGCTCGTGGTGGACGATCAGCCTTTGATCGTGGAAGAGCTTTGCGAATTTCTTGAAAGCAACGGTTACCGTTGCGTCCCTTGCGCATCCAGCCAGGAAGCCATCGAGCGTTTTCGCGACGATGCCGAGATCGGCCTGGTGCTGTGCGATCTGCATATGCCCGAGATGGATGGCATCGAACTGGTCCAGGCCCTGCAACACCTGGCCGGCAAGCAACGGGTCTTTGAGGCCATCATGCTGACCGGGCGTGCAGACAAGCAGGACGTGATCAAGGCCTTGCGCGCCGGGATTGCGGATTACTACCAGAAGCCGATCAATTTGGGCGAGCTGCTCGAAGGGTTGCAACGCCAGGTGGTCGCGCTGCAGGACCGGCAGAAAGATCTCGACCTGGGGCACCTGAACCAGAAGCTGCAGTTTCTCTCGGCGTCCATCGATGACCTTTATCATGACCTCGACAAGGTGCGCAGCAGTCCGCAATCCGGCCTGTCGACTGAAGCCGAGGGTGAAGTCAGCGACACTGACCGGGTTGAAATACCGGCGATCTTCAATCAGTTGTCGCCCCGCCAACTGGATGTCGCAAGGCTGGTAGGCAAGGGCCAGACCAACTACCAGATTGCCTGTGAACTGGGCATCACTGAAAACACCGTGAAACTCTACGTGTCCCAAGTGCTGCGCCTGACCCATATGCACAACCGAACCCAGTTGGCGCTGGCGTTATCGCCGAACAATTCTGCGGCGCGCCAGCGCGTCACTGCGCATTAGTTGTTGCTGCCTGGGGTGTTGCCGCCCAGTTTCTGGTCGTAGTACTCAGGAATAGGGTATTTGTAACTGTCCAGCAGGCGTTGCATGGCCTGGTCGCGTTCAGCGGGCGTGGCCTTTTGCCGGATGGGAGATGCGCGTTCGCCACTGACCTGCAGTTGCAGCCAGCCTTCGGTCTGTTTTTGCTGTGGCGAAGAAGGCCCCGGCTCAATAGCCAGCACCGTCAGCGGCAGGCTGGCGAACAGCAGCGTGGCGAGCAGTGTGAATTTCATCGTGTGTACTCCCTTCAGAGACCTATTTGACCGGCGCTTGCAGCACGTCGCCTACGGTTGCGACCTGATCTTTTGGCGCTGTCGTCGGTGAGACGGGCGCCTTGAGTTGTTGCGCCCGGGCCTGGGCTTGCGTCACTTGTTCCGGGCTCAGGCCCATGCGGCTGGCCACTAGTGCGGCTTGTTCCCAGTTGTCCTGGTAAATCATCAGCGTCACGAGGTTGAGCGCGGCCAGTTGGTCGCTCTGCTTGAGTTCCATCGCCGTGAGGAATTCGAAGCGCGCGTCTTCCAGGCGCCGTTGATTGAGGTACACCACGCCCAGGTCGTTGCGGATTTTCTCATCGGTGGGCGACATCCTGGCCGCGCGTTGCAAGTGCGCCATGGCCTGGCCGTTGTCTCCCCTGGCCGCTGCCAGCTGGCCGAGCCCGTGCTCGCCTTCGGCAGCCATGCAGGTGCCGAGCAGGCTGCGGTACAACGGTTCGGCTTCGCTGCGGCCCAGCAGGCGGTACACCTTGGCCTGGCGCTGGCGCACCTGGGGCAGGTTGTCCGGCAGGTTTTGCAGGTTGGCCAGGCTGGCGTGCAGCTTGCCCTCGTTGGCCATGTCGTCGGCCAGGTTCAGCGATAACTCCTGATCGGAGTTGGGCTTGGCACAACTGCCCTGCGCGCTGAAACCCGCCCACGGCAGTTGCCCGTTACTGGCGCAACCACTTAACAACAACAGGCTGCAGGCGACCATCAATGTCTTCATTGCATGTCCTCTCAAGGCACGAAGGCTTTGGCGATGGCGATAAAGCCAGGGCCGGCCAATACGATCAGTAATGCGGGAAACAGGAACAGCATCATCACCACGGACATTTTGGCGGACATCTTGGAAATGTATTCCTGCAGGCGGGTCAGGCGCCGGTCATCCAGCAACTGCTTGAGCGATTGCAGCGACTTCATCGCCCCGCCGCCCTGATGCAGAAGCTGCTGGAGGATCAGGCACGTGTCGCTGAGTTCATCGACGTCCAGCATCTGGCTGGCCTTGTTCAATTCCTCCCCCAACTCCAGCCCGGAATCGACGCGTGCCAGCACCAGGCGCAGTTCGGCGGTCAGTACCGGCAGCAACTTTTGCGCGTCGTAGGCCATGACCCGCAGCGCCTGCTCCACGGCCATGCCTGACTCAAACAGAATGCGCACCAGGGGGATGAAGGTCGCTACTTCCCGGGAGATTTTCCCCTGGCGCCTTTTGGCGAGTGCCACCAGTATTCGCTTGGGCAGCAGGTAGCCGATGATCAGGCCCAGCAGGGAGATCACAAACTCATGCTCGGTGCCGGGAAAGAACAGCTCCAGTGTCATCGCGGTCAGCCCCAGCAAAACTATCGGTGAACCGATCTGGCAAGCGGCGAACATCGAGCGTTGGCTGGTTTTTCTCCAGCCCATGCGGTTGAGCAGGATTTGGGTTTCGTTATCGAGGCTGATGGTGCGCTGGCCGATCCGGGTGCTGCCCAACTGGTGCAACCACTCACTCATTTTGTCATTGCGGCTTGGCTCGCCCTGCAGCCGCTGGGCGACCACGCGTTGTTGACGACGACTGCTCAGGATATTCGCCAGCAGCAGTGATAATGCGGCAAGAAACAATACGGCACTGATCAGTATCGCCATCTCAGATACTCCGCAACATGCGCCACAGCGCCACGCATCCGATGACTTGCAAGGCGAACGCACCGAGCATCAGGCGTTGGCCGCTGTGGTCATCCCACATGGCCATCAGGTACGTCGGATTAACGAGCAGGAAGTAGCCCGCGACACTCACCGGCAGTACCGCCAGCACCAGCGCGGTCACCCGGGTTTCACCGGTCATGGCGCGTAATTGCCGTGCGCCCTGGTCGCGCTCGCGGATCATCTTGATCAGGTTTTCCAGCAGCTCACTGGCGTTGCCGCCGTAGCGGTGGTTGACCTTGAGGCCCAGGGCAAACAGGCGCAATTCATCCTGTTCATAAAACTCGGCATAGTCATGAGCGGCCTCCGGCAGGCTGACACCCAATTGCACATTGCGCTTGATACGGCCCATGGACTTTTTCAACGGGTCGTCACTGGCATCGATTCCGCTCAGGATGGCGTCCGCCAGGGTGCGTCCGGATTTCAGGCTGCGTACGGCGTGATCGAGCAATTGCGGGAGTTGTTCGATCATCCGGCGCAGCCGCCGCTGGTAGCGTACGGCGATGTACAGGCGCAGTGCCAAGGGCGGTGCCGCCACCATCACAAACAAGCCTATCCACTGGCCCACGAGCCCCCCCAGCAGGGCGCCAAAGGCCCACAGGGTCAGCCACAGGCCGAGGCGCTCGGTTGGCCGGCCGAGGCCTGCACGGATAAACGTGCGTTCCAGGCTGGTGGTCACCGCGTTGTCTTTCATGGCCTGGGGTTGCCCTTCGGCCAGGCGTTCCAATACCCGGTCGGTCTGGGCCTTGCGCAAACCGTTGCGCATCAGGCTTATCCCCAGCACCAGAAGGGCCACGGCGAGCAGGGCGAGCAGAATCGGACCGATCATCGGGTTGCCTCCTACACCGGCAGGTGACCTTCGTGACGCAACTTGTCACCGGCCGGGTTGACCGCTTCGCGCAGGAAGCCAAAGCCGGTGCGCTTGTCGTGGCGAAACAGGGTGTTGGTGACGTACACGTCTTCGCGGATGCCCACCACTTCCACCACTTCGCTGACACAGCGGCGGCCATCGGGCAGGCGCGTCAGCTGGATCACCACATCCAGCGCCGCGCAGATCATTTGCCGCAGGGTTTTTTCCGCGACGACCCGGCCGGTCAGGCCCACCAGGGTTTCCAGGCGCAGCAAGGCGTCCTGGGCGTTGTTGGCGTGCACGGTACTCATCGAGCCGTCGTGGCCGGTGTTCATGGCGGTCAACACATCGATGACTTCCACGCCCCGGATCTCGCCGAGGATGATGCGGTCGGGGCGCATCCGCAGGGCGTTGCGGATCAAGTCACTGGCCTTCACTTCCCCATGCCCCTCGGCATTGGGCGGGCGGGTTTCCAGGCGCACAACGTGGGGATGGCCCAGTTGCAACTCGGCCACGTCTTCGATGGTGACCAGGCGCTCGCGGGGGTTGATCAACTGGCTGAGAATGTTCAGCAGTGTGGTTTTACCGGTGCCGGTACCACCGCTGATCAGGATGTTGCAGCGCTTGCCGACGGCTTCCTTGAAAAAGTCGAAAATGGCCTGGTCGATGGTTTGCATGGCCACCAGGTCGCTGCTTTTAAGCATGTCCTTGCGAAACTTTCGAATCGACAGGCACGGCCCGTCCAGGGCAATCGGCGGAATGATCGCATTGACCCGGCTGCCATCGGGCAGGCGCGCATCGACCATCGGTGACGACTCATCCAGCCGGCGTCCCAGGGGCGCGAGGATGCGCTGCATGACCCGCTCGACATGGTGGTCGTCAATGAAGCGCAAGTCACTTTGTTGCAGCAGGCCATCGCGTTCGACGAATACCCGGTGCGGGCCGTTGACCAGGATCTCGGTGACGGTCGGGTCGCGCAGCAGCACTTCCAGCGGGCCGAAACCGGTCAGCTCATCGACGATCTCTTCGGCCAGGCGCTCCATCTCATAGCGGGAAATCGCCAGGTGCATACGTGTGATGTATTCGGCCACCTTGTCGATCACAAACTGCGCCAGGGACTGGCGTGTGCCTTCCAGCAGATTTTTTCCCGAATCCTCGATGGCATCGATGATGTAGCGATGCAGCACCAGCTTCAGGCCGTCGTGATCAGTGTTGCCGACGTTGCCGCGCGGGGCGACGCCAAACAGCTTCTCGCCGTTCATTTGGTCCTCAGAAGGCGGTTGAGCCAATTGGTGGAGGGTTTTTCCAGGCCCTCGGAGCGTTTTGCCAGGCGCTCACCCAAGCCGCGCAACGTCTGTGTCAGGGCTTCCCGTGGGGCCAGGGAGAACAGGGTCTGGGCCTGGTTCTTGGCACTCAGGCGCACTTCCGGGCTCCAGGGCAGGACGGCGATTACCTCCAGCCCGAAGCTATTGCCCAGTGCCTCCGAGTCCGGGGCGGCCCCCTTTAGGTAGCGGTCTACCAGCAGGCGGGCATGGTCGAGTTTCATGCCTTTTTCCCGCCACAGGTTGAGTACGGCCAGGTTGCGGCGGCAGTCCGGCACACTTTGGTCGGTGCACCACAGCAGTTTGTCGCAATGGCTGACAAAGGTGCGCAAGGCTTCGCTGTCGGGTTGGCCGGTCAGGTTCACCACGATGTGCTGGAAGTGCTGGCGCAGGGCGCTGAGCAACATGTACAGCTCGGCCGCGCTGGTCCGTTCCAGGGGCTCGTCGTTGTTGTGGTAGGCGAGGATGCGCAGACCGGCTTCGGCGGTGGTGAAGGCGCTGTTGATCAGGGTTGAGTCCAGGCGCCGCAAGTGACGCAGGGCGTCGCCGAAATGAAAAGAACTCTCCAGCCCCAGCAGTGCGAGGCTGTCAGCGAGTGGCAGGCCCAGGTCGAGCAACAGCGTTTGCTGCCCGCTTTTTTGCACCACCAGCGCCAGGTGGCTGGCGATCAGCGCGCCGTCGGCATTGCCTTGGGTGCCGTAGAGCACGGTCAGCCCGCCTAGATGGGTATTCGGGGTGACCGCCGGCAAGCGTTTGCTCAGGCGCCGAACCAGGCCGGCAACCTCACTGGAGCGCGAGCCGTAGGCCACGAAATCCCGTGCGCCGGCGCGCATCGCGTTCAGTACAAGCTGGTTGTCCATGCCATCGCCCAAGGCCACGATGGCAAGCATCGGCTTGGCTTCCAGGGCACCTTCGATCAGGGCGCACTGGGTGGTGACGTGTTCCCGGTCCAGGCCGATGAACACCAGGTTGGCGAACGTCACGTCTACCAGTGCCAACAGTTCGTCGAGGCTGCCGGCACCGGCGCTGACCACTTGCCCCAGGGGCGCGAGCGCGCCCTGAAGCCATTCCAGATCCGTGGTGTTGCGGGTAATTGCCAAAAAGGTCTGGCTCAGGCTCTCACTCATTCGGACAGTCCACTGCGGCGGTCGAAATTGCCGTTTTCGAGGAAATACAGGCGGTACCAGTTAGGGTCGTAATTGCGCAGCTTTTCCCCTGGCAACGAAGGCAGTTGGGCGTTGGCCGCCAAGGGCTGCACGAGGTGCGGGGTGACGATCATCAGCAGCTCTTTTTCCTGGCGATTGATGCTGGAGTCGCGAAAGAATGCACCGAGGATCGGGATGTCACCCAGGCCCGGGAATTTGCTGACGCTGGAGGTGTTGTTGGTGCTGATCAGGCCGCTGATCACAAAGCTTTCGCCGTCGGCCAGGGAGATGCTGGTGTCGGTGCGCCGGATGGTCAGGGCCGGCACGGAGATACCCTGGATGTTGACCGCGTTGGTGTAGTCCAGCTCACTGACCTCTGGCGCGACCTTCAGGGAAATTCGCCCATGGTCGATGACGGTCGGGGTCAGGGTCAGGCGAATACCGAACTCTTTGTATTCGATGGAGATGGTGTTGCTGCCGCTGCTGGGTACCGGGATCGGTACTTCACCACCGGCGAGGAAGGTCGCACTTTGGCCACTGAGCGCCACCAGGCTCGGCCGGGCCAGGGTGTAGGCAAAGCCGCTGCTTTCCAGGGCGTTGATCATGGCCGAGACACGGCCGCCGCCAAAGCCGATGTTGAAGGTGTCGTTGTTCACCGGGAGCCCACGGAATCCTGTGGCCGCCGCGTTGGCAACATTGTTCGGGGCGCCGAACAGAAAGTTGCCGCCCCGGCCAAAGATCGAGGTACTGGCCTCCTTGAGTTTGGTGCGGCTCACTTCCACAAAGCGGATGTCGGTTTGCACCTGGCTGGGCAGGGTCGGGTCATCGGACGGCGACAGGGCCAGGCTGGTCAGGGCCGACGTGGCCTTGCCCTTGACGAACACCATGCTTTGGCGCGGGCTGCTGGAGCAGGCCGTCCAGACCATCAGGCTGGTGGTGCCCGAGGCGATGCCGGTGAGCAGGAACGCCTGGTTGCCGTTGACCTGCACATCGGCCACTTTCGGATCGCCAATGGCCAGCCGCGTAATCGGCACCGGCGACTGGATAGCCTGTTGAGCGCCTTCACCCACCTCCAGCACTGCCGGCAGCTGGCCCAGGCCCGTGCAGTTGCCGGGTGCTGCCAGTGCAACGCCGACAGGCAGGCTCAGGGTGAGAAGTGCCCAGAAAATTCGCGAAAAAGACCACACGAAACGACTGCTCATTCAAGGCATCCTTAGCTCTTTCAGGGCGTTTGTTGGGTAACCTGATTGCCACGTATTACTTCGACGCCTGAACGCCTTGGCGCACCATTGCCGGCGGGACTCAGGCCGTTGACCGGCGCTGTACTGAAGGCCAGCTGGTTGAACTGGTAGAGCTCGCGCCGGGTGTTTTCCAGGTGGGTCGCGGACTCCGTTTCACCGGCCCAGTATTGGCTCAGCAGTTGTTCGTCGGCACTGCGTACAGCCAGGCGCAGTACGCCGGACTGGGCTGCGAGCATCAGCCGGCTCAGGAGCTCCTCCGGTACGGCGAGGAGTACCGTGCGCGCGCTGGCGCGACTCTGCTGCGCCTTGAGTTTTTCGTCGGGGGTGGTCGGTGGCACGGAGCCGGGCGTGCCGTCGTTGGTCAGCCCCAGTTGATCGCCGACGCCCAGCAGGCGCAAGGCGGGCACCACGATTTGTGCGGACTGCTGCGGGTTGCTGGCTTCCTGGCGCAGGAAGAGCAGGACGTCCACATAGTCCCCCGGGGAGAGTTGCCCGCTGGCGCCGATCACTTCATCCACGGCGACGGCAAGCGCGCGTTCGTTAGGGCGGATCATTCGCGCCACGGTGCCGCCGGAGTTGAAGCTCTCCTCGGTCAGCCAGGTCCCGGCCGACAGCGGCCGCCACGGGATCTTGCCCACGGCCTGGTCGAGGCTGGTGAGGCTGCCGGCGGGAACCGTGCGCAGTTTTTCCAGGGTCAGGTCGGCGGCGGTGAGCGCAACAAACGGTGCAACGTCATGGGCCAGCACCACCACGGGTTGGCGTGTCTGGTCTTCGGCGACGGGTTGCACGACTTCAGGCGTTTGGGGCACGGGCGGTGCGACAGGGGCAGGGCGGCTGAGTACCAGGCCCCAGTAGCCTGCAATCAGTGCACCTACCAACAGCAGCCCGGCGAGGATCAAGCTAATCCGACTGTTCATGAAGGCTCTCCCTTTCCTGCTGCATCCACTGCTGTTCCCACTAATGCTTGCGTATCCAATCGCTTCAAGCTTCTAACTATTTCGCTATTTGAAGGTAGTTCAGCTAAGACAAAACGCCATTACCGGGCGAAAAATATCTCCAGAAACCTCTGCGAAAGTTGGATTTTTGGCGTCAGCCGGCCGACTAATACTTTGTGATTAATCAGTTCTTACAGTTGTTGGTCTGGGGTTTGTTGACAATGCTCTAGTGGCACACCGAAATCATTTTTGTGATGCCGCGATACCAGCGCCGTGGGCGCAAAGGAGAAGTCATTATGTTCCTTGATCTTATTCGCATGGGTTTCATCAAAGTCCAGATTTTTTTCTATTCCAAAGAGGGCGCATCGGGTATCGAATACGCACTGGTTGCGGCGATGGTCGCTGTGGCGCTGGCTGCTTTTATTACACCTATCCGGACGGCCATAACCGGCGTCTTCAACTCGATACAAGGCGCCATTCATACCTGACCCAGGTACTCGCGCAAACACGTGCAGGTTCCGCCGAATGACCTATTGCGTATCAGGCATTTCAACATGAACTCCTCTTCGGCTCCCCGGCAACAAATCCTTTTGGTGGATGACGAAGAGGACGCCCTCATTGAACTGGCCGAGTCGCTGGAGAATGAAGGCTTTGTCTGTTTTACCGCGACCTCGGTCACCTTTGCTTTGCAAGAGCTGACCCTGCACCCCGATATCGCACTGGTGATTACCGACCTGCGCATGCCCGAGGAAAGTGGTATTTCCTTGATCAAGCGTCTGCGCGAACACACCGCCCGCCAGCACTTGCCGGTGATCGTCATGTCCGGCCACGCCGAGATGGATGATGTCAGTGACATGCTGCGCCTGCAGGTGCTGGACCTGTTCCGCAAGCCGATCTATCTGGTGCGCTTGATCGACACCCTCAACAACCTCTTCCCCATCCCCAAGATCAGATTGATGTAGGAGCGAGCTTGTGTGGGAGCGGGCTTGCTCGCGAAAAACGTCAACGATAACGAGGGCAGTCTGGTTCCCCGCGTTGTCTGGACGTTCTTCGCGAGCAAGCTCGCTCCCACAGGGTTCAGAGTTGGTAGCTGAAACTCAGCGTATACCGTGGCCGCCGATTGAAGCTGTCCAGGGCGATATCCGACATTGGCTTGGCCGCTTCCAGCGCGATGTTGTAGTACTTGTTATCCCCGAAGCGCAGGCCCACCGCCGCTGACGACATGTTGTTGCCCTTGACCGGCAGTTCGTTGAACCAGGTCTTGGCCTTGTCGAGCACCACGTACGGCTGCAGGATTTTTACCCACTCACCGCTGCGGTTGAAGCTGTAGTTGACCTCATACGCCACGCCCCAGCCCTTGTCGCCCGAGCCCTGGTCATCCGGGTAACCACGCCCGAAACTCTGCCCGCCGAACGTCGCGCGTTCGCTGTCGGGCAGGGTGTCGTTGCTCCAGTAGAAGGCACCCGATGCCACGCCTTGCCAGTGGTCGAAGAACTTGTTGCTTTGTACCCCCGACAGACGCAGGCGGAAGAATTCCAGGTCCGGCTGCGTGCCTTCGATATCGCTGTGGGTACGTGCACCCAGGCCGTTGATTCCCTGGTAGAGCCCGGCGCTGAGAATCCGCAGTTGGCGGTCGTCGGACTTGCGCCAGTCGCCCTCGAACGCGAGGGCTCGCAGGTCGGTTTCCACGTCGAAGCGCAGCGGGTAGCCCACGAGTTGATAGCGGGTAGTTTGGTCCACGGCGTAAAGGCGCGTGCCGAGGGTCAATGACTCGGTGGGGGAGGCGATCAAGGGGTGGGACAGGCCGATGGAGTAGCGGTCAATCGCCTGGTGCGGCTTGAGTTCAAAGCCACCGTCCAGTTGCACATTGCTGTTGGGGTCGGCTCGATAACGTTCTGCGTTGAGCACCAACTGGCTGCCTTCGGCATTGATGAACTGGCTGTAGCCCAGGCGGTAGTAATGCTCGTCGTCCTTGCCTGGCGGGAACAGGCCGCTGAGGCTCAGTTGCTCGCCCATCGAGGTCTGGGAGTTACTGGTGGCAGCCAGCAGCGCCTGCGTGCCGCTACGGTTGTCTTCGTCCAGGCTCATGCTGGTGGTGAATGGCTTGCGGCTGGCCTGGATCTGCATGTGCGTGCCGCCATCGGTGGTGCCCGGTGGCGGTACTTGTGCCTGCAGTGTCACACCCGGGATACGCCCCATCAGCGTGGTGTAGCGCTCGAAGGTCTTGCGGGTCAGCGGGCGTTCACCCAGCAGCTTGGCCGCCAGCTTGTCGACGTAGGCCGAGACTGAACCGATGTCGCCCTTCAGGTTGTAATCCTTGATGTAACCCTCCACCAGCACCACATGCACCAGGCCGTTTTCGAAGCGCTGGTCGGGCAGGTAGGCGTAGGACAACAGGTAGCCGTCCTGCTGGTAGCGGCGGGTGATGCCGCGGGTGGCTTCGATCAGTTGGGCGAGGGTGGTTTCGTGGCCAATCAACGGCTCGAAAACCTTGGCCACGTCCTGGAGCGGGTAGATAGTTCCCCCGTCGATTTGCAGCTTGCGGATGGTCACTTTGGTGTCCATCAACAACGGTTGGTTCTGGGTGGCGGCCGGCTCGGGCAACTGGGTCTGTGGCGTGACCGGGCGATAGGCGTCGGCGGGGAGGTTGGGCACCGGCAGGTTGCGAATAGTGTCGTTGCTGTTGAGGAAACTGGGCAGTGTCTCGGCGTGGACACTGGCGGCAATCAGGGTGAGTAGAAACAAAGGCGTCAAGGCGCGCATAGGACACTCCATGGTCAAACTGCAGCAGCGTTTCGCGGATTCCCGCCGGGCTCTGGGGCGCGTTTCGGGAGGGCCTTTCACTGGCCAATAAAAAAGACGAGAGACTCATTGGAATCTCTCGTCTCAACCAAGCGTAGGCGCTGGAGGGGAGGCCGTCTAATGGCCAGGTGCAATTCTATTTTTTGCCGGTCAGCCCGCCGAGCAAGCCGCCCAGGCCACCACCGGTGTTTGCGTTTGCAGTGCCTCCGGCGGAGGCGCTGGCTCCCACGTTCAAGCCGCCGAGCAGGCCGCCACCGCTACTGCTGGTACCTCCGGTGACCAAGCCACCCACCGAGCCGACAGTATTACCCACTGCATTCAGGGTACCGCCTACGGCGTTGGTGATCGGGTTGGCATTGGCTGCCGTCAGGTTGGTGCCCAGACCGCTGACTGCGCCGCCGACTTGGGTCACCAGGCCGTTCACCGGTGCGCCGATACCCGTGCTGGTACCGATGTTTTGGGTCAGCCCGGCAACGCCCGTAGTCACTGGGTTCAGTGCGGCGCCGACATTGGTCGCCAGCCCCGCGACCGGAGCCGTGGCGCCGGTGTTGGCTACGCCGTTGCCGCCAATCAGGGTGCCGAGGGACGCGACGGTGTTGCCCACGGCACCCCCGGTTACGCCCGCAGCACTGACAGTGCCATTGGTGTTGCCGATGTTCAGGCCGTTGCCGACGTTGGCGACGAGGCCACCGACCAGCTCAGGCAGACCCGATTGCGGGGTCGTGGTTGCCGGATTGACGTAGCCACTCGATTTATCAAGGGTGGTGCCGACGCCAGTCAACACGCCACCGACGAGTGTCCCGACTGGGTTGCCTGCACCGCCGGCACTTGCCACCTGGCCACCCAGGCCGGTGACAGTGGCGCCCACTTTATCGATCAAGCCACCCACCGGATTGCCCAGGCCTGTCTTATTGCCCAGGTTACCCGTGGTGTTTTCCACCAGAGAGACGACGGGTACCAGTACGCTTTTACCCACCGTATTGGTCAAGCCGCCCAGTGGCCCGGTGGTGCTGGCCGTGCTCAAGGTGTCGCCAAGCATGGTCACGGTTTGGCCGACTTTATCGACCAGGCCACCTGCCGCGCCGCCTACACCGCCGGTCAAGCCTCCGACCACGGGAATGCCGCCCAACGTAGTGCCCAGGGACTTGCCGGTGTTGGACACGCCGGTACCCAGGTCGGCCACGCCATCGGCCACACCGGCAACGGTGGTGCCCAAGGCGTTGCTATTGGTGCCCAGGGTGCCCAGGCCGTTAGTCAGGCCGCTGCCGATGCTGTTGACGGCAGTGCCCGTTGCGGTGACTAACCCGCCAGCGGTAGTACCGACAATTGGCACAGTGGTCAGGGTCGTACCCAGGTCGCCCACCGCGGTGCCGACATTACCGACGACACCGCCTACAGCGCCCACTACCTGGCCGGTGACCAGAGGAGTGGTCGAACCTGTGCCACCGCCAGTGCCGCCGCCGGTGCCACCACCTGTGCCGCCGCCGGTGCCGCCGCCGGTGCCGCCACCAGTGCCACCGCCAGTACCTCCGCCGGTGCCGCCACCAGTGCCACCGCCAGTACCTCCGCCGGTTCCACCACCTGTGCCGCCACCAGTACCTCCATCTGTGCCGCCACCGGTGCCACCACCGGTGCCACCGCCAGTGCCGCCACCCGTTCCGCCGCCAGTACCACTGCCACTGCCAGCATCCGGAGATGACGCCGCGACGCTACTGTGATGACCACCACCACCGCTGCTGCAGCCTCCGAGGCTAACTGCCAGAATCAGGGCCAGCGCGGTACTTGCTTTCCACAACACGACTTGAGTTTTCATGATTGAGTTCCTTGCACCAGGTACAGCCTTTGCTGTTATCGAAGTTCGCTGTTTCTAAAGACAGCGATACATTCGTCCGTTGTGGCTATAACAGACCCGGGTGCGTTATCTCGCAATGCTCAACTTGGTATTAACGATTTATATACAGATAGAGTTAGTCTGCTTAGCGACTAATACCAAGGGTGTAGTGGGGGAGGGTGTAGACGTTGCGAGGTGTTTAAAATCATGGGGTTAATAAAGATGGCGGGCTATCGATAGCCCGCTATAACTTAGGGTGTATATATACAATTTATCAGGAGATTGGCCGCCAACGCCCCGTCATGTGTTCAATATCCCCGGCGCCCTTTAGTTGTAACTCGCCACTGGAGCCGGCGGCACTTGTCAATAAGGTTACTTCACTGGGTAAGCGCACCGGCTTTTTAAACTCGACGTCTATTTCGATATTGGCCGCAGGCAAATGTTCGCTCAGTGCGGCCAGTGTGCGTGCCGTGTTCCATAACCCATGGGCGATGGCCTGGGGGAAGCCAAACAACTTGGCAGTGAGGGCACTCAGGTGAATCGGATTGTAGTCGCCGGACACCCGGGCGTAGCGGCGGCCAACATCGGCGGGGGCTTTCCAACGGGTCAGCTCGCTTACGTTAGTGGAGGCTTGCAGGGTGTTGTCCGCCGCAGCGCCATCGAGTTTCACCCCACGACAGAGCATTCGGCTTTCGGCTTCCCACAGCAGCCCCAGTGAATCTTCGACCGTGGTCACAATATCGAATGTCGCGCCCTTGGCATGGGGCTGCAAATTCTGCGCGTAAACGCCGACCGTCAAGTCACTCACACCGCCCAACGAGCGCAGGATGCGGATCCGGTTGCTCAGGTGGATCAATCCCAGCAGCGGGAAAGGAAACGCCTTGTCGGTGAGCAATTGCATCTGCAGGCCGAATGCCAGGATATGCGGATAGGTGGCCGGCAAGACCGGGCTGTCGGCAAACCCGCAGACCTTGCGATAGGCCGCGACTTCCCTGGGGTTCACACTGACCCGGCAGCGCAACCCTTGCTCGGGCAGCCTGGTGCCGGTGATCTTGCGCTTGAGTGCCGCGCGCCAATACAGCGGCGGCAGGAACGGGGTGCTGCCTAATGTGTGCCACTCCATGCTTACGCTCCCAATAGACTTTGCCCACACACCCGCAACGCTTGCCCGCTCACCGCGCCCGAGCCCGGCTGGCCGAGCCAGGCCACCGCCTCGGCGACGTCCTGGGGCAAGCCGCCCTGGCCCAGCGAACTCATGCGGCGCCCGGCCTCACGCAGGGCGAAGGGAATGTGTGCGGTCATCTGGGTTTCGATAAAGCCTGGGGCCACGGCATTGATGCTGATCCCGCGCTCACCGAGCAACGGCGCCCAGGCCTGGGCCAGGCCAATCAGCCCGGCCTTGCTCGCGGCGTAGTTGGTTTGCCCGCGGTTGCCGGCGATGCCGCTGATGGATGCCAGCAGCACCACGCGACCGTTGTCGTGCAGGGTGCCGCTGTCCAGCAGCGCCTTGGTCAGCACTTGCGGCGCGTTGAGATTGACCGCCAAGACTGCGTCCCAATATTCCGGCGTCATGTTGGCCAGGGTTTTATCGCGGGTGATGCCGGCGTTGTGCACCACGATGTCGATGCCGTCCGGCAGGTGTTCGATCAGTTGGGTGGCGGCGTCTTCGGCGCAGATATCCAGGGCGATGCTGCGGGCGCCCAGGCGCGCGGCCAGGGCATCGAGGTCGGCCTTGGCTTGTGGCACGTCCAGCAGGATCACCTCGGCACCGTCGCGGGCCAGGGTTTCGGCGATCGAGGCACCGATGCCGCGGGCGGCGCCGGTCACCAGGGCCTTGTGCCCGGCGAGCGGGCGCGTCCAGTCCGCGACCTGAGTCGCGCAAGGGTTCAGGCGAATGACCTGGCCGGAGATATAGGCACTTTTCGGCGAGAGGAAGAACCGCAACGCACCCTCCAATTGATCCTCGGCCCCGTCGCCCACGTACAGCAATTGCAGGACGCCGCCGCTGCGCAGCTCTTTGGCCAGCGACCGGCTGAAGCCTTCAAGGGCCCGTTGGGCACTGGCGGCAAACGGGTCGCCGAGGCTTTCCGGGGCGCGGCCAAGTATCACCAGGTGCGCGCTGTGATCGAGATTTTTCATCAGCGGCTGAAAGAATTCCCGCAGCTGTTTGAGTTGATCGGTGTGCTGCAGTTGGCTGGCGTCAAATACCACGGCCTTGAGCTTGGGCCCGTGGCCGGGAATCCAGGTGGTTGCCGTCGACGGTTCGGTGCCGTAGCTATAGATAGCGTCGGTCAGCTTGTTGGCGAACGGCAGGATTTTTGTCGCCAGCGGGCCGCCGCCGATCAGCAGTGCACCCTCCACCGGGCGCAGACGTCCGGCCTGCCAGCGTTCCAGGCGTACCGGTGACGGCAGGCCAATGGCGGCGACCAGGCGATGGCCGAGGCTGGAGTTGGCGAAGTCGATATAACGGTCAGACATGGAACGCTCTCCGAGTGCTGGGGTTCAAACGGTGGACCATCAATAGGTGAAAGTCGTTCGATTGAGCCTAGGCTAGGCTCAGAGATTCACCCCATAACCTCAAGGGAGCTTTCCATGACTCAATTGCGCCGTGTAGCGATCATTGGCGGTAACCGCATCCCCTTCGCCCGCTCCAACGGCCCTTACGCCACGGCGAGCAACCAGGCGATGTTGACCGCCGCCCTCGAAGGCCTGATCGAGCGCTACAACCTGCACGGCCTGCGTATTGGCGAGGTGGCCGCCGGGGCGGTGCTCAAGCATTCCCGCGACTTCAACCTGACCCGCGAGTGCGTGCTGGGCTCGCGCCTGTCGCCGCAAACCCCGGCCTACGATATTCAGCAGGCCTGTGGCACGGGGCTGGAAGCCGCGTTGCTGGTGGCGAACAAGATTGCGCTGGGGCAAATCGAAAGCGGGATTGCCGGCGGCGTCGACACCACGTCCGACGCGCCTATCGGGGTGAATGAGGGCCTGCGCAAAATCCTGCTGCAAGCCAATCGCAGCAAATCCATGGCGGATAAACTTAAAGTCTTGTTACAACTTCGTCCCCATCACCTCAAGCCGGAGCTGCCGCGCAACGGCGAGCCACGCACCGGGTTGTCCATGGGCCAGCATTGCGAGTTGATGGCGCAGACCTGGCAGATCCCCCGCGCCGAGCAGGATCAGTTGGCGCTGGAAAGCCACCAGAAAATGGCCGCGTCCTACGCCGAAGGCTGGCAAAACGATTTGCTCACGCCCTTTCTTGGCCTGACCCGCGACAACAACCTGCGCCCCGACCTGACCCTGGAAAAACTCGCCAGCCTCAAGCCCGCCTTCGAGCGCAGTGAAAAGGGCACCCTCACCGCCGGTAACTCGACGCCGCTGACCGATGGCGCCTCGTTGGTGCTGCTGGGCAGTGAAGCCTGGGCCAAGGAGCGCGGCTTGCCGATTCTCGCCTACCTGCGCGATGGCGAAGCGGCGGCGGTGGATTTCGTCAACGGCGCCGAAGGCCTGCTGATGGCGCCGGTGTACGCCGTGCCTCGCCTGCTGGCGAGGAATGGCCTGACCCTGCAGGACTTCGATTACTACGAGATTCACGAAGCCTTCGCTGCCCAAGTGTTATGCACGCTGAAAGCCTGGGAGGATCCGGAATACTGCAAGACCCGCCTGGGGCTGGATGCACCGCTGGGCTCTATCGACCGCCGCCGCTTGAACGTCAAGGGCAGCTCATTGGCCGCCGGCCATCCGTTTGCTGCCACGGGTGGGCGTATCGTCGCCAACCTAGCCAAGCTGCTGGACGCAGCCGGCAAGGGCCGGGGCCTGATCTCGATCTGCGCCGCCGGGGGCCAGGGCGTCACCGCGATTATTGAGCGCTGATCTCGGCTATGATCGGGCCGCCGGTCAATTTGGCATATTGGATGCATTCTTAAGCGGTCAAAGGTCGGTACCCTCTCCCCGCGGCGAGAGGATTGCCGTATAACGAGTGCCATACGCGTGTTTGGTAATAAAGGACCCACAATAAAAGCTGATGAAGACTCCTAAACGCATTGAACCCCTGATCGAGGACGGTCTGGTCGACGAGGTGCTGCGCCCACTCATGAGTGGTAAAGAAGCAGCTGTTTACGTGGTGCGCTGCGGCAACGAGTTACGTTGCGCCAAGGTCTACAAGGAGGCGAATAAACGAAGTTTTCGTCAGGCGTCCGAATACCAGGAAGGCCGCAAGGTCCGCAACAGCCGTCAGGCCCGGGCCATGGCCAAGGGCTCCAAGTTCGGCAAGAAAGAAACCGAAGACGCCTGGCAGAACGCTGAGGTAGCGGCGCTGTTTCGCCTGGCCGGTGCGGGTGTTCGCGTGCCCAAGCCGTACGACTTCCTCGAAGGCGTGCTGCTGATGGAGCTGGTGGCCGATGAATACGGCGACGCGGCGCCACGTTTGAACGACGTGACGCTGGAGCCGGACCAGGCCCGCGAATACCACGCCTTCCTGATTACCCAGATCGTGCTGATGTTGTGTACCGGCCTGGTGCACGGTGACCTTTCCGAGTTCAACGTGCTGCTGACGCCGACGGGCCCGGTGATCATCGACCTGCCTCAGGCGGTGGATGCAGCGGGCAACAACCACGCGTTCAGCATGCTGGAACGGGATGTGGGCAACATGGCTTCCTACTTCGGGCGCTTTGCCCCGGAATTGAAGAAGACCAAGTACGCCAAGGAGATGTGGGCGCTGTATGAAGCCGGCACTCTGCACCCGGCCAGTGTGTTGACCGGCGAGTTCGACGAACCGGAAGAGCTGGCTGACGTGGGCGGTGTTATCCGCGAGATCGAAGCGGCGCGGCTCGATGAAGAGCGTCGCCAGGCGATTCGCGCGGCAGACGATGCGCCACCGAGCAAGGCGTCGGAAGAGCCGCCACCGCCGCCCTGGATGCAGTGATCCAACGGCGAGTGGATATCCAAATGTGGGAGCGGGCTTGCTCGCGAAAGCGCTGGTTCAGTCAACTGATGTATTGACTGACACTCCGCATTCGCGAGCAAGCCCGCTCCCACATTAGGTTCCGTGCATGCCTGGTTAAACTTGCTCAGGTGCAACAACTGCCCGACGCCAACTCCTTGAGAATCGGGCAATCCGGCCGATGGTCGCCCTGGCAGTGTTCCACCAGGTCCTGCAACGTATCGCGCAATTGCCCCAACTCGCGGATCTTCTGGTTCAGCTCATCGATATGCTTGCGGGCCAGCGCCTTCAGGTCGGCACTCGCACGGCCCCGGTCCTGCCAGAGGGTCAGCAACTCGTGCGGCAGACGATGCGCCACCGAGCAAAGCGTCGGAAGAACCGCCACCGCCGCCCTGGATGCAGTGATCCAACGGCGAGTGGATATCCAAATGTGGGAGCGGGCTTGCTCGCGAAAGCGCTGGTTCAGTCAACTGATGTATTGACTGACACTCCGCATTCGCGAGCAAGCCCGCTCCCACATTAGGTTCCGTGCATGCCTGGTTAAACTTGCTCAGGTGCAACAACTGCCCGACGCCAACTCCTTGAGAATCGGGCAATCCGGCCGATGATCGCCCTGGCAGTGTTCCACCAGGTCTTGCAACGTATCGCGCAACTGCCCCAGCTCGAGGATCTTCTGGTTCAGCTCATCGATATGCTGGCGGGCCAGCGCCTTGACGTCGGCACTCGCGCGTCCCCGGTCCTGCCACAGCGTCAGCAACTTGCCGACCTCTTCCAGGGAAAACCCCAGGTCCCGCGAGCGCTTGATAAACGCCAGGGTGTGCAAGTCATCGGCGCCATAAATGCGGTAGCCGCTGTCGGTGCGATGGGCGGCTTTCAACAAGCCGATGGATTCGTAGTAACGAATCATCTTCGCGCTCAGGCCGCTTTGGCGTGCTGCTTGGCCGATGTTCATGGACGCTCGTCCTCCAGGTCCTTGGGTTTCCAGGTTTTCAACAGCAGTGCGTTGCTCACCACGCTGACACTGGACAGGGCCATGGCCGCGCCAGCCATCACCGGGTTGAGCAGGCCGAACGCCGCCAGCGGAATGCCGATCAAGTTATACACAAAGGCCCAGAACAGATTCTGTCGAATTTTCGCATAGGTCTTGCGGCTGATTTCCAGGGCTGCCGGCACCAGCCGTGGATCGCCGCGCATCAGGGTAATACCTGCCGCGTGCATCGCCACGTCGGTACCGCCGCCCATGGCGATGCCGATGTCGACCGCGGCCAGGGCCGGTGCGTCGTTGATGCCGTCGCCGACCATTGCCACCACGCCGGTCTTTTTCAGCTCGGCGACGGTAGCCGCCTTGTCCGCAGGCAACACCTCGGCGTGCACGTCATCGATGCCCAGGGCTTCGGCGACCACGCGGGCGCTGCCACGGTTATCGCCGGTCAGCAGGTGGCTGCTGATATGCCGAGCCTTGAGTGCCTGTATCGCCTGCAGGGCGCCCGGTTTAAGCGTGTCACCGAAGGCAAACAAACCCAGCACGCGGGGCTGCGGGCCTTGCTCGATCAGCCAGGACAAGGTGCGGCCTTCGGCCTCCCACGCACTGGCCGAGTCGGCGAGATCACCGGTGCTCAAGCCGGTTTCTTCCAGCAGGCGACGGTTGCCCAGCGCCAGTTGCCGGCCATCTAGGGTGCCTGCAATGCCACGCCCGGTAAGGGACTGGCTGGCGCTGACATCCGCGACGTTCAAACCTTGTTCGGCACAGGCATCCAGCACCGCCTTGGCCAATGGGTGTTCACTGCCGCGCTGCAGCGCGCCGGCCTGTTGCAGGAGCGCCCCTTGATTGCCGTCAATGGCGGCCAGGTGCGCAATTTTTGGTGCGCCGGAGGTCAGGGTGCCGGTCTTGTCGAACACCACGGCGCTGACTTCATGGGCGCGCTCCAGAGCTTCGGCGTCCTTGATCAGGATGCCGTGGCGGGCGGCAACGCCGGTACCGGCCATGATGGCGGTAGGTGTGGCCAGGCCAAGGGCGCAAGGGCAGGCGATCACCAATACGGTCACCGCATTGATCAGCGCGACTTCCAGCGGTGCGCCATACAGCCACCAGCCGACCAGCGTGGCCAAGGCCAGCACCAGCACCACCGGCACGAACACCTGGCTGACTTTATCCACCAGTTTCTGGATCGGTGCCTTGGCGGCCTGGGCGTCCTCCACCAGGCGGATGATCCGCGCCAGCACGCTTTCCGCGCCGAGGGCCAGGGTACGCACCAGCAGCCGGCCTTCGCCGTTGATGGCGCCGCCGGTGACTGCGTCGCCAGGCTGCTTCGGCACCGGCAGGCTTTCACCGCTGATCAAGGCTTCGTCGGCGTGACTTTGGCCTTCGACCACTTCGCCGTCCACCGGGAAGCGTTCGCCGGGTTTGACCAGCACCAGGTCATTCAGCTTGAGGGCGGTGATGGCGACGTCCTGCTCGCGGCCGTCGATCACCTGAATCGCCCGTTCCGGACGCAAGGCTTCCAGAGCGCGGATGGCACTGGCGGTCTGGCGCTTGGCGCGGCTTTCCAAATATTTGCCCAGCAGCACCAGGGCGATCACCACCGCCGAGGCTTCGAAATACAGGTGGGGCATTGTGCCGGCGGACGCCGTGAGCCATTCATAGATACTCAGGCCGTAACCGGCGCTGGTGCCGATGGCGACCAGCAGGTCCATATTGCCCGCTCCGGCGCGCACGGCTTTCCAGGCCGCGATATAGAAGCGCGCACCGAAGATGAATTGCACCGGGGTGGCCAGGGCAAATTGCACCCAGGCCGGGAGCATCCAGTGCAGCCCGAACGGTTGCACCAGCATCGGCAGCACCAACGGCGCGGCGAGCAGGATTGCCAGCAGCAGCGACCAGCGTTCATGGCTCAGGCGTTGTTCCTGGCTGGCCTGGGTGGCGGTTTCGCTTTGGGGCAGGGTGGCGGTGTAGCCGGCCTTGTCGACGGCGGCGATCAGGACGCCGGGGTCCATCTGGCCGAGCACTTCAATGTGTGCGCGTTCGTTGGCCAGGTTGACGCTGACACTTTGCACCCCGGGCACTTTGCCCAGTGCCCGTTCAACCCGCCCGGCGCAGCTGGCGCAGGTCATGCCGCTGATCGGCAGGTCGAAGGTGGTGGATCCGTTCATGGGCAGTACTCCAGGAGAGATTGCCCCTAGGATCAACCTTGACCTGTGGGGAAGGTCAAGGCGTTAGATCAATGTTTCAGTATTCCAGTGCGGCCGGTTTCAGGTACATGCCGTCCGGACCTTGCGCGATACGCAACTTGCGCACGTCACCCGCCTTCAACGTGATGTTTTGCGCCGGTGGTGCGAGCATGCCCGGCAAGCAACCCTGGGATTGCCCCGGCAACAATTTCAGGCGCAACGACACATTCCCGGCCGGCAAGTTGAAGGAGGTGGCCTGCTCCTGGAACAGCCGCCCGGCCAACTGGTCCTGGATGTACAAGCCAATCTCGCAGTTGGTCGGCACTTCCAGGCGCTCCCGGGAAATGATCAGCACCGCATAATCTTCATCTGCGCTGGCCGGTGGCACAGCAGCAAACAAGCCCATCAGGCTGACAAGGCCAAAAAATGACCAGCGCATGGCGAATTCTCCGAGGTTCACATCGTGGATAAGTGCAGCTTGGCCGAGGGCGCGAATGAATGCCAGCCCGGCCGATGTTTTCAGAACTTGACCTTGCCATCATGGCAAGGTCAACACTGCGGGCAACCTCATTAAAGGAGTCATGTCATGCAAGTATTCAGCGTTGAAGGAATGACCTGCGGCCACTGTGTCCGCTCGGTAACCCAGGCGGTGCAGGATAAGGACCCGGCGGCCAGCGTGCGCGTCGACCTCGCGACAAAGGAAGTCGGCGTGGAAAGCAGCCTGCTGTCCCCGGCAGAGGTGATCAACCTGATCAGTGAAGAAGGCTACAGCGCCAAGCTCGCCTGACTTTTTGAATAGTTAGCGAGCTAACTTAATGTTCAAGGCACCCGAGCCCGGCTAGACTGTTGGGCTGCCGACTCACCTGGGTGCCTGATGAACCTTCGTATAATCCTGATCTTGGGGGCCTTGAGCGCGTTCGCGCCGTTGGCCATCGACTTCTACCTGCCGGGGTTCCCGGCCATGGCCGTGGCATTCGGCACCGACGAAAAACATATTCAGCTGACCTTGGCCGTGTACTTCACGGGCCTGGCGATCGGCCAGTTGATCTATGGACCGCTGGCAGACCGTTTTGGCCGGCGCGGGCCGCTGCTCAGCGGCGTCACCCTGTTTACCCTGGCGTCCTTCGCCTGTGCGTACGCGCCGTCCCTGGAATGGCTGATCGGCGCGCGTTTCGTCCAGGCCCTGGGCGGCTGCGCGGGCATGGTGATCTCGCGGGCGGTGGTCAGCGATAAATGCGACGCGGTGGGCTCGGCCAAGGTGTTTTCCCAACTGATGCTGGTCACCGGGCTGGCGCCGATCCTCGCGCCGCTGGCGGGCGGGGTGATGGTTGGCGTGTGGGGCTGGCAGTCGATCTTCCTGGCGCTGACGGTGTTCAGTGTGATGGCGGCCATTGCGGTAGCAGTCGGGCTGCCGGAAAGCTTCCCGGCCCATCAACCGCGCCAGCCGCTGTCAGGCGCACTGCGCCAGTACGGCCGGTTGCTGTCGGACCGGGTGTACCTGGGCTATGCCTTGACCGGCGGCATCTCGATTGCCGGTATGTTTGCCTACATCGCGGGCTCGCCCTTCGTCTTTATCAAGCTCTATGGCGTACCCGCCGAACACTACGGCTGGGTATTCGGCTCGAATGCCGCGGGCTTTATCCTGGTGGCACAGGTCAATGCGCGTTTGCTCGCGTCGCGTGGCCCGGCATTTTTGCTGTCGCGCACGGTGTGGGTTTACCTGGCGGCGGGTCTGTCGTTGCTGGCAATTACTGCGCTGCGTACGGACGCTTTGTGGCCACTGCTGGTACCGCTGTTTATCTGCATCGCCAGCCTGGGCTGCATTTTGCCCAATACCTCGGCCTGCGCCATGAGCGGGCAGGGCGCTCGGGCGGGCAGCGCATCGGCGTTGCTCGGCTGCATTCAGTTTGGTGTGGCCGCAGGCGCAGCGTCGTTGGTCGGCGTGCTGCACGACGGCACGGCGATGCCGATGGCAATGGTCATCAGCTTGTGTGGCGTATTGGCCGTAACGTTCGCGATGCTGACCCGGCGCCTGCAGCGCCAACGGGCACTGCAAGCGGCGGACTGATCAGGATCAGCCAGCAGAACGCTGCTGGCTTTCGGGGAATCGGTGAGGCGCCTGGATACGGGTTTGCAGGGTGTCGGCAAACGCGCGGGCCTCGGCCTCACTGCGGAAGGTAAAGGCGTTCTGGTCGAGACGGACCTGCCATTTGTTGCCTTCGGATCTTGCTAGCGCTTTTATCAGGATCTTCATTGCTGACTTCCTCACGTAAATTGCGTGGCAAAGGCGGCCAATATAAACCCGAATACGCTCACAAATATGACAAGGATCAAGTCTCTGACTAGCGGTGTCGTCCATTACTCACATGAATAACAGACGACACTGACAGAACCTTTCGTTAGAACCCTTCCAGCACGATCTTGCCCTTGGCCTTGCCGCTTTCCAGCAGTTCGTGGGCGCGGCGCAGGTTAGCCGCGTTGATCACGCCAAAGTGCTCGCCCACGGTGGTTTTCAGAGTACCGGCGTCGATCAGTTCGGCGACGCGATTGAGCAGGTTGTGCTGCTCGATCATGTCGCTGGTCTCGAACATCGAGCGGGTGTACATGAACTCCCAATGCAGCGACAGGCTCTTGCGCTTGAGCTTGCTTACGTCCAATGCCTTTGGATCGTCGATCAGCGCCAGTTTGCCCTGGGGAATCAGCGCTTCCACCAGTTGGTCCAGGTGCTGGTCGGTCTGGGTCAGGCTGGCGACGTAGTTCACCTGCGGATGGCCGGCGTTTTTCAGCTCTTCACTCAACGGTTTGCTGTGGTCGATCACCAGGTCGGCGCCCAGGTCCTTGGCCCATGCCTGGGTTTCAGGACGGGAGGCGGTGCCGATGACTTTCAGGCCGGTGAGCTGTTTCGCCAGCTGGGTCAGGATCGATCCCACACCACCCGAAGCACCGACAATCAGCAGGCTCTGGCCTTCATCGGCCTTGCCTTCACGCACTTGCAGGCGTTCGAAGAGCAATTCCCAGGCGGTGATGGCGGTCAGCGGCAGTGCAGCAGCGTCGGCAAAATCCAGGGTTTTCGGCATATGGCCGACGATGCGCTCATCGACAGTGTGCAGTTCGCTGTTGCCGCCGGGGCGTACCAGGGAGCCGGCGTAGAACACCTTGTCGCCGACCTTGAACAGGCTGACTTCGCTGCCCACGGCCTTGACCACACCGGCCACGTCCCAGCCCAGCACTTTGGCCGCGCCGTTTTCCGGGGCGACGTTCTGGCGCACCTTGGTGTCCACCGGGTTCACCGAGATGGCTTTGACTTCCACCAGCAGGTCGCGGGGGCCGGCGACCGGTTCGGGCAGTTCGATGTCTTGCAGGGATTTTGGATCGTTGATCGGCAGTGCGGCGTAGTAGGCGATGGCTTTCATGATGGATTCCAAAAAGGGGTCGGTTGATCAGGCAAGAAACTTCAGGCGCTGGAGTTCGAAATGCTCAAGCACGTCGGCAGCCTTGGCGCGGAAATTCTGGATATGCGCGCTCTGGTCGTGGTCGGCCAGCGCGGCGTCGTCACTCCAGCGTTCGAGCATGTAGAAGGTCTCGGGGTGTTGCAGGTCCTGGTGCAGGTCGTACTGCTGGCAGCCGGCTTCGATGCGGGTCGGTTCCAGCAGCTCGCGCAGCAGGGTTTCCAGGGTGGCCTGTTGGCCGGGTTTGGCGATCAGCGTGGCGATGACGTTAAAGGCAGCAGACATATTCGACTCCAGACACGTGATGAACGGGATGGACAGATGATTGGCTATTTCTCTGGAAGATAAAACCCGCTAAAAGAGCAGTCTCTTTCAATGCTTTTTTGATAATGGGCGGTCGGCGTGCTGCGTTTTGATGACTTGCAGTTGTTTGTGCGTGCGGCAGACCTGGGCAGCCTTTCGGCGGCAGCACGGGTGATGGACATGTCGGCGGCGGTGGCCAGCGCGGCGTTGAAGCGCATCGAGCAGCAGTTGGGCGCACGGTTGTTGGCGCGTTCCACCCGCAGCCTGCGCCTGACGGCCGAGGGCGAAGGCTTCCTGGAATACGCCCGGGCCGCCTTGAGCAGCCTGGATGAAGGCCGACGATTGTTGGCCAGCGGCCAGGATCAGGTCAGCGGGGTGCTTCAACTCTCGGCGCCGTCGGACTTTGGCCGTAACCAGTTGTTGCCCTGGCTCGATGAGTTCCAGCGCGAATACCCCGACCTGAGCGTACGCCTGTTGTTGGGCGACCGGATTGCCGACCTGTTCCGCCAGCCGGTGGATATCGCCCTGCGCTACGGCGAACCCGAAGACTCCAGCCTGATCGCGTTGCCCATCGCCCCGGACAACTGCCGCGTGCTCTGCGCTGCTCCCAGCTATCTGGCGCGGCACGGCGAGCCGCGCCACCTGGAGCAACTGACCCAGCACAATTGCCTGCTGTACATGCTCGGCAGCCGGGTGCATGACCATTGGGGGTTTAACGATGGCAAGCGTGATGTCGGCCTGACGGTGACCGGTGACCGCTTCAGTGATGATGCCGATGTGGTGCGACGCTGGGCGGTGGCGGGGGTGGGTATCGCCTACAAGTCCTGGCTGGATGTCAGCTCGGATGTGCTGGCGGGGCGCCTGCGGCTGATCCTGCCGGAGCTGCGGGGCGAACGTACGCCGCTCAATCTGTTGTGTGCCCATCGCGCGCAACTGAGCAAGCCGATCAATCTTCTGCGAGAAATGCTCGTTGCCCGTTGTGCGACATTGACTGCGCAATTGCCGGAGCGATCAGCCTCTACACCATAACCCCGGGGATATCGGGAAATTTCCTTCAGCTTCTGTCCTTGGTTGCGCTGTAAGACGGCACGGAACCCGGCGTTTTCACGCTTATACTTTTCCGCCAGACGCAGCAGACAAATGATTCAACAGGGAGTGAATGAGCACATGGAACAGGCACCTTGCATCAGTCAGATCGCCACCTTGCTGGCCGACCCGAAACGCACCGCGATGGTGTGGGCATTGATGGACGGCTCGGCCAAACCCTCCGATGAGTTGGCGGCACTTGCCGGGCTGTCATCGGCCTCGGCGAATGCGCATCTGACGCGATTGACGGCCGGTGGCCTGTTGCGTGTCGAAGCCCGCAGCGGCAAACGCTTTTTCCGGGTGGCCGCCGCCGATGTGGCGGCCGCCGTGGATGCATTGGCCTGCACCACGATGGCCAGTGTCGCCCGCAGCACGCCCATTCATTCGCGGTCATTGACTGCGCCTGCGGCTTTACGGCGAGCGCGGCTGTGCCATGGTCACCTGGGGGGCGAGCTGGCAGCAGGTTTGTATCAACGGATGATGGCGGCCGGGTGGATCGAGCGCGCGGAACAGCGTACGGACGTGACGCCGTCAGGTGCGCGCAAACTCGCAGCGCTGGGGATTTTTACCCAGGCACTGGCTCAGCCGATCGTGTGCGATTGTTTTGATTGGAGCGAACAGCAGCCACACCTGGGCGGTGCATTGGGGGCCGCGTTGTTGCAGTTGTGCCTGCAGTCGAACTGGGTCAGCGTGATCAATGAGTCCCAGGCGTTGCAGGTCAGTGAAGCCGGGCAACTGGAAATTGCCCGGCTCGCCAGACCGGTCGGTGATTAAGGCTTGACCAACCGTGCATCCAGGCTGTTTTGCGCCAGGCGTTTGGCCTGGTCCTGGGTCATGCCCAGCGAGGTGTACAGCGCATGGAAGTTCTCGGTGACATAACCGCCGAAGTACGCCGGATCGTCCGAGTTCACCGTCACTTTCACCCCACGCTCAAGCATGTCGAGGATGTTGTGCTGGGACATGTCGTCGAACACGCAGAGCTTGGTGTTGGACAACGGGCACACCGTCAGCGGGATCTGTTCGTCGATGATCCGCTGCATCAGGCGCTCGTCTTCAATGGCGCGTACGCCATGGTCGATACGCTGGATCTTCAGCAGGTCGATGGCTTCCCAGATGTACTCCGGCGGGCCTTCTTCACCGGCGTGGGCGACGGTCAGGAAACCTTCGTGACGGGCACGATCAAACACGCGCTGGAACTTGCTCGGTGGGTGGCCCATTTCCGAGCTGTCCAGGCCCACGGCAACAAACGCATCGCGGAATGGCAGTGCCTGGTCGAGGGTTTTTTCGGCCTCTTCTTCGCTCAAGTGGCGCAGGAAGCTCAAGATCAAACCGCTGGTGATGCCCAGTTGTTGCTCGCCGTCTTTCAAGGCGGCGGCAATGCCGTTGAGCACCACTTCGAACGGTACGCCACGGTCGGTGTGGGTCTGTGGGTCGAAGAACGGTTCGGTGTGGATCACGTTCTGCGCCTTGCAGCGCAGCAGGTAGGCCCAGGTCAGGTCGTAGAAATCCTGGGAAGTGCGCAGTACATCGGCGCCCTTGTAGTAGAGGTCGAGAAACTCTTGCAGGTTGTTGAAGGCGTAGGCCTTGCGCAGGGTTTCGACGTCGTTCCACGGCAGCGCGATCTTGTTGCGTTCGGCCAGGGCGAACAGCAGCTCAGGCTCCAGCGAGCCTTCCAGGTGCAGGTGCAATTCAGCCTTGGGCAGGGCGTTGAGCCAATCGTACATTTATAAATTCTCATCAGGTGCAATGGCGGCATTCTACAGGCGCACGCCGAAATAATCGGCAAAACCTGACCAAGCGGTGAGCATCCACAGGCACCGTGCAAGCAGTGCATGAACTAAGGTGTAACGAAACGTTAGCGGCGCGGTGCAGTCTGTACCCCATCAATGACGGATTCGCCGCGTTCAAAAGGCCTGCAATGCTCACATCTATCAAGCAAGAAAAATTCATGCTGCTGGCGCTGATTGCCGCCATCGCTGCCTACCCGCTGGAGCACTGGATGCTGCACAGCGGGCAGATGGTGGCGCTGTTGGCTGGCATAGCGCTGATCGGCTTTATCGTCGTGGCCTCGATGCGCGTGGCCCATCACGCCGAGCAACTGGCGGAAAAGGTCGGCGACCCCTACGGCACCATGATCCTGACCCTCGCCGCCGTGCTGGTGGAAGTAGTGATCCTGGCGATCATGATGAGCAACGAGCCCTCGCCGACCCTGGTGCGCGACACCATTTATTCGGCGGTGATGCTCGACATCAACGGCATCCTCGGCCTGGCCGCGCTGATGGGCGGCATCAAGCATGGCGAACAGTCCTACAACGACGATTCGGCGCGCACCTACAGCGTGATGATCCTTACCGCCATGGGTGTGTCGATGGTGGTGCCGGAATTTATCCCCGAGGCCGACTGGAAAATTTACTCGGCCTTCACCATCGGCGCGATGGTAGTGCTCTACACGTTGTTCCTGCGGATGCAGGTGGGGCCCCACAGTTATTTCTTCAGCTACAGCTACCCGGAAAAACGCCGCAAGAAACAGCCGGAAGAAGAGTCGCCGCCGATCAACCTGGCGTTTTCCATCGGGACGCTGGTGTTTGGCGTGATCGTGATTGGCGCGTTGGCCGAGGTGATGTCCAAGACCCTCGACCTGGGCCTGGAAGGAACGGGTGCCCCACCCGTGATCACGGCGATCATCGTGGCCGCGATTTCCGCCGCCCCGGAGATTTTGACGGCGTTGCGCGCAGCGCTGGCCAACCGCATGCAGTCGGTGGTGAACATCGCGCTGGGGGCTTCTCTGTCGACGGTGATTTTGACCGTGCCGGTGATGGAAGCCATGGCCTTGTACACCGGCCAGCCGTTTCAGATGGCGATGACGCCGGTGCAGACCGTGATGGTGTTTATCACGTTGATTGTCAGCGCGATCAACCTCAACGATGGCGAAACCAACGCCATCGAAGGGATGACCCATTTTGTGTTGTTTGCGACGTTTATCATGCTGTCGCTGCTTGGACTGTAACCAATCCTGAAAACACCGCAGAAATAATTGTGGAAACCGGGCTTGTGTGGGAGCGGGCTTGCTCGCGAATACGGAGTGTCAGTCGCCAGATATGTTGACTGACCCAACGCATTCGCGAGCAAGCCCGCTCCCACATTTGAAAAGTGTTTCTTCAGTTAAGTCCGGTTGATCAGTTCCCGTGCCGCCTGGCTGTGATCGGCAATCAAGCCTTTCAGGTCCAGGCCCTCGACCTGCCCGTCGATCACCCGCCATTTGCCGCCGACCATCACCCGGTCCGCTCGGTCGGCGCCACACAGCAGCAGCGCCGAGATCGGGTCATGGCTGCCGGAGAAGCGCAGTTCATCGAGCTTGAACAACGCCAGGTCGGCCTGTTTGCCTACGGCCAGTTCGCCGATGTCGCTGCGACCGAGTAACTGCGCCGAACCTTTTGTCGCCCAACCCAACACCCGTTCCGGGGTGATCTTCTCTGCCCCGTAACGCAGGCGCTGGATGTACAGGGCCTGGCGCGTTTCGAGGATCATGTTCGATGCATCATTGGATGCCGAACCGTCCACCCCCAGGCCAATCGGTGCGCCGGCGGCCAGCAGGTCCAGCGTTGGGCATATCCCGGAAGCCAGGCGCATGTTCGAGCTCGGGCAATGGCAGATGCCGGTACCGGCAGCTCCGAGGCGTGCGATTTCTTCCGGGTTGAAGTGAATCCCGTGGGCCAGCCACGTGCGCGGGCCTAGCCAGCCGACGCTGTCGAGGTAATCCACGGTGCGCAGGCCGAAACGCTGCAGGCAGAAGTCTTCTTCGTCGAGGGTTTCCGCCAGGTGGGTATGCAGGCGCACGTCGAGGTTGTTGGCCAGCTCGGCGCTGGCTTCCATGATTTCCGGGGTAACGGAAAACGGCGAGCAGGGCGCCAGGGCGATCTGGATTTGTGCGCCGTCACCGCGCTCGTGGTACTGGCGGATCAGGCGGCGGCTGTCTTCCAGAATCACTTCGCCTTGCTGCACGGTTTGTTGCGGTGGCAGCCCGCCGTCGGCCTCGCCCAGGCTCATGGAGCCGCGCGTGAGCATGGCGCGCATTCCCAGTTCGCGCACGCTGTCGACCTGCACGTCGATCGCCTGTTCCAGGCCGTCCGGGAACAGGTAGTGGTGGTCTGCCGCCGTGGTGCAGCCCGAGAGCAGCAGTTCGGCCAGGGCCACTTTGCTCGCCAGCGCGAGTTTTTCCGGGGTGAGTCGGGCCCAGACCGGATACAGGGTTTTCAGCCAGGGAAACAGCGGCTGGTTGACCACCGGCGCCCAGGCGCGGGTCAGGGTTTGATAGAAGTGATGGTGGGTGTTGATCAGCCCCGGAAGCACCACATGCTCGCGGGCATCAAAGACTTGCCCACAGGGCACGGAGGGTTCTTGGCCCCAGCCCAGCACTTCGGTGATCACACCGTCTTGCAGCACCAGGCCGCCACGGGCGTCGAGGCCATTGGCAGTGAAAATCGCGAGGGGGTTTTTTAACCAGATACGGGTCGCAGGCATTGGCCGGCTCCTCTGAATGATGGGTTCAGGTTTGCCAGCTCAGTGTTGCCCTGTCTGCTGATCCAGGGTCGCCGGGGAGGGCGAGGTGCGCAGTTTACGTGTGGATCGTTATCGACGGCAATCGGCCGATAACGATCCCGGTTTTTTTACCAGGCGATGGTGTCGCCCTTGTAGTCCACAAAGTGATGGCCGCCCTTGCCGGTGTAGGCATTCACCTGGTCAACCAGGCCGCGCACGCTGGTGGGCACGTCGATGTGGGCGTTTTCGCCACCCATGTCGGTTTTCACCCAGCCCGGGTGCAACGACAGCACGGTCAGTTTCTGATCGCCCAATTGGGTGACGAAGCTGTTGGTCATGGAGTTGAGGGCGGCCTTGCTGGCCTTGTACAGCGCCAGGTCCGAGCCGTCGGGAATGGTGACACTGCCCAGGATCGAACTCATGAAGGCCAGCACGCCGGTGCCTGGGCGGATCTGCCCGACAAAACGCTGGGCCAGGTTGATCGGCGCCACGGCGTTGGTGAAAAACAGTTGGCCGACTTCCGCCAGGGTGGCGTGGCCCGGTTCCTGGTTGGCCGGGCCTTTGACACCTGCGTTGACGAACAGCAGGTCGAAGGTTTTTTCCTTGAGGCGCTGGCTGAGGGCGATTACCGCCTGCTGGTCATCCATGTCGAGCTTTTCGATTTGCACCTCGCCCAAGGCCTTCAAGGCATCGGCCTTTTGCGGGTCGCGCACGGTGGCGGTCACCTCCCAGCCGTCCGTCAGCAGTTGCTTGGCCAGGCCAAGGCCCAGGCCCCGGGAGGCGCCGATAATCAGTGCGGTTTTTGAAGTGGACATGAATGGCTTCCTTTGACGGTGGAGGTTCACGGGTTCAGTGGACAACGCTGGCCGAGCCTTTGCTGCAACTCCTGGCGCAGTTGGTCGAGTTCGGCGATGCGGGTTTCGATCAGGTTGAGCTTGTCTTGCAGGAGCTGGGTCACGGCGCTGTCGGGGTCTGGAGCTTGCCATAATGCGCCGACGCTGTTGCCGATTTCACCCAGGCTGAAGCCCAGGCGCTGGGCGGTCTTGATGTACAGCACCAGTTGCACCATGTCGGCGGGGTAGTCACGGTAACCGTTGGCACTGCGTTGCGCGGCAATCAGCCCGCGTTGCTCGTAGAAACGCAGGGTGTCGCGACTGACCTGGCTGGCCTGGGCTAATTCGCCGATACGCATGTAGAGGGCTCAAGGGGGCTTGACCCTGGAGCATACTCCAGGCTTTAGCCTGCTGGCTTCTTGAATTTAAGGAGCTTACGGCTATGTGGACTGCACACCAATACCGTCGACTGGTTCGGGCCAGCGGTTGGTACGACCTGATTGTCACCGCCGCACTGGTCACACCCTGGACGTTTGTCCTGCTGCATAACGCCCTGGTGGCGTTGAACCTGCCCGGCGAGCTGCCGCCGTTCGCGCCAGTGCATATGTTGATGGCGAACCTGATGGGCTCGATTGTCTGCGTGTGGTCGGTGCTGCGAATCCGCGACCCACAAGCGATCTTTGGCCGCTACGACGCCGCCGGCCGAGTGCTGTTTGCCACCTGGCAGATTTACGCGCTGGCCCATGGTGCCAGTACTGTATTGGTGATTGTCGTGGTGTTTGAAGTGCTGTGGGCGGTGGCTCAGTTGATACCGGTGCGCCGAGTAGCAAGTTGATCAAAAAATGCTCAGTTGTGCCGGAACGTTGCAGGCTCTGCTGCGGGGTCACTCTTGCACGGGTTATCCACAGGTTGCTCCACAGTAATTGTGCGCAAGCGTGACCGGTGGATATAAGCGCTGTGGCCCTTTGTTCTAAAGGACATAACCCGCCTAACTGACTGTTTTTGAGCTGGATTAATACTTTCGTGCAGTGCCTTGAACAAAAACTGTACAACCGCCTGAAACCCTGATGACAGAAGGGTTACAGGCGAGTGTGCTCAGGTTATCCACAGGCAGGTGCACAGTAGATGTGGGCAGTTTCAGCGCTCCAGCAGAATGCGCCCGCGACTCAGGTCGGCGAGCTGCGCTTGCAGGGTGTCGATATGTGCCTCGCCGAGGGCCAACTGCAGGTCGACGCCATTGGCGGTGAAGGTTTCTTCCATCACCAGCCCACCCAGTTCGGCCACTCGCAGCTTCACCAACTGCAGCTCGGCAAAACCACAGGAGCAACTCAGCGGCACCCGTTTGATCAGCTCGACGCGTTCGGCGGCTTGCAGGCATTTGTTCGCGCCGCCGCCATAGGCGCGGGCCAGGCCGCCGGTGCCCAGTTGGATGCCGCCGTACCAGCGGATCACCAGCACCACGACCTGGTCGCAATCCTGCGCTTCGATCGCGGCCAGGATCGGGCGCCCGGCCGTGCCGCCGGGTTCGCCGTCGTCGTTGCTGCGGTATTGATCGCCGAGTTTCCAGGCCCAGCAGTTGTGCGTGGCGTTCAGGTCGCTGTGCTGGTCGATGAAGGCCTGGGCGTCCTGGGGGCTGCTGATCGGGGCGGCGAGGGTAATGAAGCGGCTTTTGCGAATTTCTTCGCGAAACTCGCAAAGGCCGGTAAGCGTGAAAGGCATGGGTAACTTCGTTTAGAGGGCCGGCTTGATGCCACAGCCTTTGAGAATGATGTGGATAAGGTTGGTGCCGGCGTCTTCCATGTCCTGCTTGGTCAGCTTGGTGCGCCCGGTCACGCGGCAGATCTGGGTGGCAAAGTCGGCGTAATGCTGGGTGCTGCCCCACAGCAGGAAGATCAGGTGCACCGGGTCGATAGGGTCCATCTTGCCGGCGTCGATCCAGGCCTGGAATACCGCCGCACGGCCGCTGAACCAGGCGCGGTAGTCCTGGCTGAAATATTCGGTCAGGCACTCACCGCCGCTGATGATCTCCATCGCGAAGATCCGCGAGGCTTGTGGCTGGCGCCGGGAGAATTCCATCTTGGTGCGGATATAGCGGGTCAGGGCGGCCGCCGGGTCATCCTCGGCGGTCAGGGTGTTGAAGGTGCTGTCCCACAATTCGAGGATGTTGCTGAGCACCGCGATGTACAGGCCCAGCTTGTTGGTGAAGTAGTAGTGCAAGTTGGCTTTCGGCAACCCGGCACTCGCCGCGATGGTGTTCATGCTGGTGCCTTTGTAGCCATGACGGGCGAACTCGTCTTCGGCGGCCTGCAAAATCGCTTGTTCGTTCTTTTGGCGAATGCGGCTTGCAGGTTTTCCGGCGTGGTTGCTGTGGGCAGGAACTTCGAGGCTCATGGAGGTTTCCGTGCAGATCGATGAAGGCGACGTGTGCACAGATAACCCACCCTCAAGCCCCAGACAAGTCCCGATACGATAAAACCCTTAAAGCGGCTCCAGAGTGTCGCTTTCCAGGGTCCGGTTCGCGGCATCCACGGGAGCCTTGGCTTCAGGTAGCAGCAGGCACAATACGATGGCGGTCAGGCCGCCGCTGGTGATGGCCGAGTCGAACAGGTTCTGCACCAGGGTTGGCATCAGGTGCAGCAGGTTCGGTTGCGCCGCGATCCCCAGGCCGACGCCGAACGAGGTGGCGATGATCAGCATGCTGCGTCGATCCAGCGGGGCCTGGGCGAGAATGCGCACGCCGGCCGCCGCTACGCTGCCGAACATCACCAGGGTTGCGCCGCCCAGCACCGGCTTGGGGATTTGCTGCAGCACCGCACCAATCAACGGAAACAGCCCGAGGCAAAACAGTACCGCGCCGATGTACAAGCCGACGTAACGGCTGGCCACGCCGGTCAGCTGGATCACGCCGTTGTTCTGGGCGAATGTGGTGTTGGGAAAGGCACTGAAGGTGGCTGCGATCATGCAACTGATGCCATCTCCCAGTACGCCACCCTTGAGTCGGCTTATATAGGAAGGGCCGCTGATGGGCTGGCGGGCGATCATGCAATTGGCAGTGAGGTCGCCGACGGTTTCGATGGTGCTGATCAGATAAATCAGTGCTACCGGCAGGAAAGCGCTCCAATCGAAGTTGAAACCGAAGTGGAACGGTGTAGGCAGGCTGATCAATGGCAAGTCAGGCAAGGCTTGGGGCACCAACTTGCCGCTGAACCAGGCGGCGAGGCTGCCCAGTGCGAGGCCGATGATGATGGCGGAGAGCCGTACCCATGGCGTGTTCGAGCGGTTGAGCAGGATGATGGTCAGTACCACGAACAGGCCGAGTGCCAGGTTGGTTGGCGCGCCGAAGTCCGGGGCATTGAAGCCGCCTCCAAGGTCAGTGATGCCGACCTTGATCAGGCTGATGCCGATCAGTGTGATGACGATGCCGGTCACCAGCGGCGTGATTACCCTTTTGAGCTGACCGATGAAACGGCTCAACACGACCTGCACTGCGGCGCCAAAGAAGCAGATACCGAAAATCATCGCCAGGATGTCTTCCGGGCTGCCGCCGCGTTGCTTGACCAGAAACCCGGCCGACAATACGGCGCCGAGAAACGCGAAGCTGGTGCCCTGCAGGCAGATCATCCCGGCGCCAATGCCAAACGGCCTGCGCGCCTGGATGAAGGTGCCCACACCGGAAACCATCAATGCCATGCTGATCAGGTAGGGCAGGTGGGCGGTCAGGCCCAGGGTAGAGCCGATGATCAGCGGCGGGGTGATGATGCCGACGAAGGCAGCCAACACATGCTGCAACGCGGCAAGCAATGCAGGCAAAGGTTTGGGCCGATCGTTGAGGCCGTAGATCAGGTCGCTGGGGGTGTTGGATTCTGGCGGCATGGCGGGGAACTCATGGCTGACGGTTCGAGATCCCCTTGTCTTGCAAAAAGCTGTCCAGCTGCTCAGGTTTTTCTGTAAGGCCCGTGTTAGCGCGTTGCGGCCAGACTTTCGAGAAAACTTTCCAGCACCAAATGAGGGCGACGGCCCTTGCGCGTGACCGAAGCGAGGCTCAAATCGTAAAAACGTGTAGCCGGTTTCAGCGCGCGCAGTCGGCCTTGTTGTACCCACAGGCTGGCGTAGTGGTCGGGCAGGTAGCCGATGTAGCGGCCGGTCAGGATCAGGAAGGCCATGCCCTCGCGGTCCGAGGCACTGGCGGTGCAATTGAGTGCCTGGTAGTGCGCCTGGATATCCGCGGGCAGGCGGAAGGTCGGGGCGATGGCGTCCTGGCTGTTGACGCGGTCGTCGTCCAGTTGCTTGTCGTCGGCGTAAAACAGCGGGTGGCCCACTGCGCAATAGAGCAGCGAGCGTTCGCTGTACAGCGGCTGGTATTCAAGTCCCGACAAGGCGCTGGCCTGGGGGACTACGCCGACATGCAGGCGGCCGTCGAGCACCCCTTGTTCGACTTCATTGGGGGCGATCATGCGGATCTGGATCTGTACGTCCGGGCCGCGTTCCTTCAACTGTGCCAGGGCGTGGGTGATACGCATGTGGGGCAGGGTGACCAGGTTGTCGGTCAGGCCGATGATCAGTTCGCCGCGCAAGTGTTGGTGCAGGCCGTTGACCTCGGTGCGAAAACTTTCCAGGGCGCTGAGCAGCTGCAACGCCGACTGGTACACCTCGCGTCCCTCCTCGGTCAGGGAAAACCCCGCCCGCCCGCGTTGGCACAGGCGCAGGCCAAGGCGCTGTTCAAGATCACTCATTTGCTGGCTGATGGCCGAGCGGCCAATCCCCAGTACGGTTTCCGCCGCCGAGAAGCCACCGCACTCCACCACGCTGCGAAAGATGCGCAACAGTCGGATATCGAAGTCGCTGACTTGGGCCAGAGGGTCGGGTCGACGGCTGCTCATAGTTTAGTGAAGGCCTGACTGAAGGTTAGAAGAGTTGGATTTCACCGACTTTATCCCCGTGGCAATTTAGCTGCAACAACGCTTTTCAATCCCGACGCTGCCTTTTGCCTTGCGAGGTTTTGCTCATGAACATGCCCGAAAACGCTCCGTCCACCCTGGCCAGCCAACTGAAGCTGGACGCGCACTGGATGCCGTACACCGCCAACCGTAACTTCCATCGTGACCCGCGCCTGATCGTGGCGGCCGAAGGCAGCTGGTTGACCGATGACAAGGGGCGCAAGGTGTATGACTCGCTGTCGGGTCTGTGGACCTGCGGCGCCGGGCACACTCGCAAGGAAATCCAGGAAGCGGTCTCCAAGCAACTGGGTACGTTGGACTACTCGCCGGGCTTCCAATACGGTCATCCGTTGTCGTTCCAGCTGGCAGAAAAGATTACCGACCTGACCCCGGGTAACCTGAACCATGTGTTCTTCACCGACTCCGGCTCCGAGTGTGCCGATACCGCGGTGAAGATGGTGCGTGCGTACTGGCGCCTGAAAGGCCAGGCGACCAAGACCAAGATGATCGGCCGTGCCCGTGGTTATCACGGCGTGAACATCGCCGGTACCAGCCTGGGCGGCGTGAACGGTAACCGTAAGATTTTTGGTCAGGGGCTGATGGATGTTGACCATCTGCCTCACACCCTGTTGGCGAGCAATGCGTTCTCCCGTGGCATGCCGGAGCTGGGCGGGATTGCCTTGGCGGACGAGCTGCTCAAGCTGATCGAGTTGCACGATGCGTCGAACATCGCTGCGGTGTTTGTTGAACCGATGGCGGGCTCTGCCGGCGTGCTGGTTCCGCCGCAGGGTTACCTGAAGCGTCTGCGTGAGATCTGCGATCAGCACAACATCCTGTTGGTGTTCGATGAAGTGATCACCGGCTTCGGTCGTACCGGTTCGATGTTTGGTGCTGACAGCTTCGGTGTGACCCCGGACCTGATGTGCATTGCCAAGCAAGTCACCAACGGCGCGATCCCGATGGGCGCGGTGATTGCCAGCACCGAGATTTATCAGACGTTCATGAATCAGGCGACGCCTGAGTACGCGGTGGAATTCCCGCACGGCTACACCTACTCGGCCCACCCGGTTGCCTGCGCGGCTGGCTTGGCGGCACTCGACCTGCTGCAGAAGGAAAACCTGGTGCAGAGCGTGGCCGAAGTCGCACCGCATTTCGAGAATGCGCTGCACGGCCTGAAGGGCAGCAAGAACGTGATCGACATTCGTAACTATGGCCTGGCCGGTGCGATCCAGATTGCCCCGCGTGATGGTGATGCCATCGTGCGTCCGTTCGAAGCGGGCATGGCCTTGTGGAAAGCCGGCTTCTACGTGCGCTTTGGCGGCGACACCCTGCAGTTCGGCCCAACCTTCAACAGCAAGCCGCAGGACCTGGATCGCTTGTTCGATGCGGTCGGCGAAGTGCTGAACAAGATCGACTGATTCCTCCTTCTATATAGAACAACTTTTCAGGAGCCCTGCATGAGCCTCATCCAGCATTTGATCAACGGCCAATTGGTCACCGAAAACGGTCGCACTGCCGACGTGTACAACCCGTCGACTGGCCAGGTGATTCACCAGGTGCCGTTGGCCAGCCGTGAAACCATTCAAAGCGCCATCGATTCGGCCAAGGCGGCTTTCCCAGCCTGGCGTAATACGCCACCGGCCAAGCGTGCCCAGGTGATGTTTCGTTTCAAGCAATTGCTTGAGCAGAACGAAGCGCGTATCTCCCAGCTGATCAGCGAAGAGCATGGCAAGACCCTGGAAGATGCGGCTGGTGAACTCAAGCGCGGGATCGAGAACGTGGAGTACGCGTGCTCGGCACCGGAAATCCTCAAGGGCGAGTACAGCCGTAACGTTGGCCCGAATATCGATGCCTGGTCTGACTTCCAGCCGTTGGGTGTGGTGGCCGGTATTACGCCGTTCAACTTCCCGGCGATGGTGCCGTTGTGGATGTATCCGCTGGCGATCGTCTGCGGTAACTGCTTCATCCTCAAGCCGTCGGAGCGTGATCCAAGCTCGACGCTGCTGATTGCACAACTGTTGCAGGAAGCTGGCTTGCCTAAAGGCGTGCTGAGTGTGGTGCATGGCGATAAAGGCGCGGTGGATGCGTTGATCGAAGCGCCGGAAGTCAAGGCGTTGAGCTTTGTCGGCTCGACGCCGATCGCCGAGTACATCTATTCCGAAGCCACCAAGCGCGGCAAGCGTGTACAGGCGTTGGGCGGGGCGAAGAACCATGCGGTGCTGATGCCGGATGCGGATCTCGATAACGCTGTCAGTGCCTTGATGGGCGCGGCGTATGGTTCTTGCGGTGAGCGTTGCATGGCGATCTCTGTTGCCGTGTGTGTCGGCGACCAGGTGGCTGACGCATTGGTCGCCAAGCTGGTGCCGCAGATCAAGGCGCTGAAGATTGGTGCGGGCACCACGTGTGGATTGGACATGGGGCCGCTGGTCACTGGCCAGGCGCGCGATAAAGTCAGTGGCTATATAGAGGACGGCGTTTCTTCGGGTGCTGAGTTGGTCGTCGATGGTCGTGGCCTGAGTATTGCCGGTAATGAAGATGGCTTCTTCCTGGGGGGCAGTTTGTTCGACCGCGTGACCCCGCAGATGCGCATCTATAAAGAAGAGATCTTCGGGCCGGTGCTGTGTGTGGTTCGGGTGAACAGCCTGGAAGCGGCCATGCAGTTGATCAACGATCACGAGTACGGCAACGGCACCTGTATCTTCACCCGTGACGGTGAGGCGGCGCGGTTGTTCTGTGACGAGATTGAAGTGGGTATGGTTGGCGTCAACGTGCCGTTGCCGGTGCCGGTGGCTTATCACAGCTTTGGTGGCTGGAAGCGCTCGCTGTTTGGCGACTTGCATGCCTATGGGCCGGATGGGGTGCGGTTCTATACGCGTCGCAAGGCGATTACCCAGCGCTGGCCGCAACGGGCCAGTCATGAGGCGTCGCAGTTTGCCTTTCCTAGCTTGTAGGTTCGGTAAGTAGAAGGCCGGCCCCTTGGGGCCGGCCTTTGCTTTTCAGGGCATTTTTGACCGATATGACAGTATTGTGAAAAAAGGTGTTGACGGCAGATTCTGGAAGTCTATAATTCGCCCCACTTCCGGCGCAGTCGAAACGGAAAACTCCTTGATAAACAAAGAGTTATGTAGGTTTCGACAGCGAGTAGCTTCAGATCATCGAAGCCCAGAAGGAGTTAGTAAGGCAGTGTTGTTTGGCCCTATTAACGTTTCGATCTTCTCGGT